>VBGE01000394.1 GCA_005880345.1 Chloroflexota bacterium
CGAATGCCTTCCTGCTTGAAGGCGTCTTCCTCGAGCTTGGGGAAGAAGGCCGCGTCGAGGTAGACGTCGAGCAGGTTGCGGAAGTCCTTGGCGTTGCGCGTGCTGTAGAGGTACATGGTCCAATCGGAACCGGTAAGTGCGTTCATGAAAGTCGCGAGAGAGCGGCGGGTCATGCTGAAGAACGGATCTCTCACGGGGTACTTCTGGGAGCCGGCGAGCACGACGTGCTCGAGGATGTGGGCGACGCCTGTCGAGTTGGTGGGAGCGGTGGGAAAGAAGACGGCGAAGCCGTTGTTGTCGTCTTTGGTCTCGATGTGGATGTGCCTGGCGCCGGTGGCTTCGTGCGTCAGCTCGAGGTAGGCGCCTTCGAGCCTGTCCAGCGGCTCGCGCCTGGTTATCTCGTAGCCGCCAATTCCTGCGCGGGTTGTCTTGGCCATGTAAAGGGATGAGTTTAGGATGGTCGTCGTGTCCACGGCCTTCACGGCCTTCACCGAGGTGGAGCTCGAGTTTCTGCGGTCGCAGCGTATCGGCCGCTTCGCCACCGTCGGACCTTCGGGCTGGCCTCTTGTGGTGCCGGTGATGTACACGATGAATGACGACGGGTCGCTGGATTTCGACGTGGACGGCGTGAAGCTGCGGAATCTGTCGTTGGAGCCGCGCGCCGCAATGGTGGTGGATGCGATGGGCCCGAAGCGCGGGGTTGCGATGCAGGGTCGGGTCGAGCTGATCGCTCCTGCGCGGGCGCGGTTGCTTGCCTCGCGCAAATTCACCTGGGGACTTTGATCTTTCGCCGGTTGTCTTTCTTCCTTGTTTTGTTGGTGATGGTACCGAGTACCACGGCGGTCCGGGGCGCGCCGGACTGGGTCCCGCGGAACCCGCTGTGAGCGCGCCGCGCGTGGCGTGGAGCGCTGCCGTGGACGGCGACGTGTATGCGTCGCCACTGGTCGTGGCCGGGCATGTGATCGTCGCGACGGAGAACAACACTGTGTACTCGCTCGATGTATTCACGGGGTCGGTGGTGTGGAAGACGCATCTCGGCGATCCGGTGGATGCGTCGTCGCTCCCGTGCGGTGATATCGGGCCGGTGACGGGGATCACTGCCACGCCAGCGGCGGATGTTTCGTCTGGACGGTTGTATGTCGTCGCGTATCTGCGCACGCATCACCACATGCTGTTTGCGCTGAGCCTGGTCGACGGGTCTGTCTCGTGGCAGCAGGACGCGGATCCGCAGGGGTCGAATCCGGTTGTGCAGCAATTTCGCGGTGCGCTCGCGATCGGCGGCGGGTCGGTATACATCCCGGTGGGTGGTCTGTACGGTGACTGTGGTTCGTATGGTGGCTACGTCGTGGCGATGCCTCTGGCCGGTGGACAGGGACGCGCGTATCGCGTGCCGTCGACTCGCGGCGCGAGCATCTGGTCGCCGCAGGGGGTGACGCTGGCCGCGGATGGGAGCGTGTACGCGGTCACGGGAAACGCGTTCGGAGGCTCCAGCCTGGGTCACAGCAACTCCGTGTTACAACTCTCGCCGGACGTGTCCAGCGTCAAGTCATACTTCGCGCCCTCGAACTGGGTTTCGTTGGACGCCAGCGATACAGACCTAGGGTCGGTGGGGGCGGCCGTGCTGTCGTCAGGGCTGGTCGTGGCCGTCGGCAAAGAGGGCGTTGCTTACGTGTTGCGCGCGGGTGCGCTGGGCGGTGTCGGCGGCCAGCTGGCAAGTCGCCACGTCTGCGCGGGCGCATGGGGCGGGACCGCGTGGGTGGGGACGACGGTGTTCGTACCGTGCGCTGACGGCCTGTTTGCGCTTAGCGTTTCCTCATCGTCCATCGATGTGGCGTGGCATACGCAGCATCCCGTGCTGGGGTCGCCGATCGTGTCGGCCGGCGCGGTATGGGCGATCGAACCTGGGTCGGGGACGCTGTTTGCGTTTCGTCCGTCTGATGGATTTGCTCTGTATTCCGTCGGACTCGGTGGGTCGCCGATGCATTTCAGCACGCCCGCGGCGACGGACGGATTCGTGATCGCGCCGGCGGGTCAGAAAGTGGTGGCGGTGTCGGTGATCGGTTAGTAGTCTTGTCTCGCTCAGCCCTGGATCTGGCGCAGGAGGTTGGCCATCTCGAGCGCGGCCTCGGCGGCCTCGGCGCCTTTGTTGTTCATGGGTCCTGAACGGGCGAGGGCCTGGTCTTTGTCCTCGGTGGTGAGGACGCCGAACGCGACAGGAACGCCTGTGTCGAGCTGCACCTGCATGAGGCCTTGAGCGGATTGCATGGCGACGACCTCGAAGTGAAAGGTCTCGCCGCGGATCACTGCGCCAAGGGCGATGATCGCGTCGTGCGCGCCTTTCTCGGCGAGGGCGAGGGCGGTGACGGGGAGCTCGAGCGAGCCGGGGACCCAGAAGACGTCAGGATCTTCGACTCCATGCTCCTTCAGGGCCCCCTCCGCGCCCCGGAGAAGGCGTTTGGTCACGTCCTCGTTGAAGCGCGCGACGACGATCGCGATGCTGAGGTCGCTTCCATCGAGGTCGGGTGTGGCCCCCTTTTCTCCCACGCCTTGATTACAGCAGGTGGCCGAGCTTGTCTTTCTTGGTCTTCAAATAGCGCTC
>VBGE01000395.1 GCA_005880345.1 Chloroflexota bacterium
GCTCGGCGCCCCGCTGCGCGACGCGGAATCGATCGAGCTCCGGCTCGCGGCAGTGGACGAGCTGGTCGATGGTCCGGGCTTGCGCGATCGCCTCCAGGCGGTGCTCAAGCCGATCGGCGACCTGGAGCGGCTCGTGGCGCGCGCGGCGCAGGGTCACGCCAGCGCTCGCGAGCTGGTCGTTCTGCGCCGGTCACTGGATGCGATCCCAGCTCTGCAGGACACGCTCGCCGCCTGTGCCGCACTGGTCACGAGGGAGCTTGCGGCTGACATCACCGCCGCCCCGGAGCTTGCCTCCAGGCTGACGGCCGCGCTGGTGGAGGATCCCCCCGCGACCACGCGCGAGGGCGGCGCGATCCGCCACGGCTACGACGTCGACCTCGACTCGATCTCCGAGGGCTCGCGCACCGCGCGCGAATGGATCGCCAGGCTCGAGGCCGCGGAGCGCAAGCGCACCGGGATCCGCTCGCTCAAGATCGGCTTCAACAAGGTCTTCGGCTACTACATCGAGGTCAGCCACGCCAACAGGGTGGCTCTGCCGGACGACTACCTGCGCAAGCAAACGCTCACGGGCGGCGAGCGCTACATCACGCCTGAGCTGAAAGAAAAGGAAGGAGTCGTCCTCAGCGCGCAGGAGCGCATCGCCGCACGCGAGCTGGAGATCCTCCAGGACCTGGCCGGCGCCGTTGCCGACGCCGCGCCGACACTGAGAAAGAGCGCACAGGCCGTCGGCATGCTGGACGCGCTCGCCAGCCTCGCCGCCGCGGCTGCGGAGCAGGCGTGGCGCCGGCCCGAGGTCAACGCGGGACTCCGCCTCAGCATCCAGGGCGGCCGCCACCCGCTGGTCGAGCGAGGTCTGCCGGCGGGCGTGTTCGTCGCCAACGACCTCGAGCTGGACCCGGATGGCGCTCAAATCGTGATCCTGACCGGGCCCAATATGGCGGGCAAGTCGACATACCTCCGGCAAGCCGCGATGATCGTGCTGCTGGCGCAGTGCGGCAGCTTCGTGCCGGCGGACCGCGCCGTGATCGGGCTGGCGGACCGCGTGTTCACGCGGGTCGGCGCACACGACGACATCAGCGCAGGCATGTCCACGTTCATGGTCGAGATGACCGAAACGGCGTACATCCTCAACCACGCCACGCGGTCGTCGCTCGTCATTTTCGACGAGGTGGGGAGGGGGACATCGACGTATGACGGCGTCTCCATCGCGCAGGCCGTGGTCGAGCACCTTCACGACTCGCCCAGACTCGGGAGCCGCACGCTGTTCGCGACGCACTACCACGAGCTGACGGCGCTGGCGGAGCGCCTGCCTCGCGTGAGCAACCAGCGCGTCGAGGTCCTCGAGGAAGGCGAGACCGTCCGTTTCCTCCATCGTGTCGTTCCGGGAGGCGCCGACCGCTCGTACGGGATCCACGTTGCGGCCCTGGCCGGCTTGCCCGGCGGGGTGATCGCCCGCGCCCGCGACGTGCTGGCCGACCTCGAGAGGCAGCGACCGCTGGAGCCGCCCGAGGTCCAATTGGGGCTGCCCATCGAGGCGGGGCCCGACCCGCTGCGGCAAGAGCTGGAGGAGATCGATCCGGCGTCACTCAGCCCCCTGGAAGCGCTCCAGAAGCTGTACCAGCTGCGCGCCAGATTGGCGCCTTGATCCAGATGCTGGCTCCCGAGGTGGCCGACGCGATCGCGGCGGGTCCGTGTCAGCGATGACGGTGCCGGCATCCCGGCAGCGGAGCTCGCCATGGCCTTCGTCCGCCACACGACGAGCAAGCTGTCGGCGATCTCGGACCTCGCGGCGATCCGGTCATTCGGTTTTCGCGGCGAGGCGCTGGCCAGCATCGCCGCAGTGGCAGAGGTCGAGTGCTCGAGCGGCGGTGCGAGGTTGCGCATTCGCGCCGGCGAGATCATCGAGCAGGGATCCGCTCCGTTGCTTCCAGGCGTCGTCATCGAGGTGCGTGATCTCTTCGCCAACGTTCCGGCGCGTTTGAAATTTCTCAAGAGCGATGCGACTGAGGTCGCGGCGATCAAGGATGCCGTCAGCGCATTTGCGCTGCTGCATCCTCGTGTGCGATTTCACCTCACCATCGACAGCCGCGCCGCGGTCAGCAGCGACGGTGACGGCGACCGCCGGCGGGCCGTCGCCGCCGTGTACGGGCAACCCGTCGCCGCGGAGATGCTCGAGATGACCGGCGTTCCGCTCATGACCGGTCTGGTCAGCCAGCCCCGTCTCAGCCGCGGCAGCCGCGACGGCATGGTCCTGGCGGTGAACGGCCGTCCGGTCAGCGCGCGCTCACTCATCTACGCCCTCGAGGAGTGCTACCAGGGCCGCCTGGAGCGGGGCCGGCACCCGGTGGCCG
>VBGE01000008.1 GCA_005880345.1 Chloroflexota bacterium
GCACATCGCGCTCCCGCGCCATGGCCCCGATCGCCTGGAGGTCCGGCACGCGGCAGAGTGGATTCGTGATCGTCTCAGCGATCACCAGGCCCGCGCCCTGGAGGGCGCGCCGCGCCGCCTCCAGGTCGGTCAGGTCGACGAAATGCACCTCGTAGCCGGCGGGCTCCAGGTCCTGGCGGAGGAGGGCGGCGCTGCCACCGTAAAGCTCGCGCGTGGCCACGATCGTCACGGGACGCGGCGCGAGCACCAGGATGGCTGCATGCAGCGCGGCCATGCCGGAAGCGGCGGCGACGCCGGCCTCAGCGCCCTCCAGCTCGGCCACCGCTCGCTCGAGCATGTCGCGGTTCGCGTTGGAGTTGCGGCCGTAATAGTGGCCGGGCTTCTCGCCACGCGCCACTGCGTCGTAGTCGTCGAGGTCGGTGTAGACATGCACGGAGGCAGGGCTCAAATCAGGCGCGAGAGGACTCCGGGCACCGAGGTCGCGGCCCGCGTGCACCGCTCGCGAGGCCGGTTTCACTTGTTCAGGCGGCTGCGGCCCGCGTAGACGGCTGTCTGTCCGAGCTCGGCCTCGATCTGAAGCAATCGGTTGTACTTGGCGACGCGCTCGGAACGGGCCGGCGCGCCCGTCTTGATCATCCCCGCTCCGGTGGCCACGGCAAGGTCGGCTATGGTCGTGTCCTCTGTTTCGCCTGATCGGTGCGAGATCACCGAGCTGTACCCGGCGCCTCGCGCCAGGTCGATGGCCTCCAGGGTCTCGGTCAGCGTGCCGATCTGGTTGACCTTGATCAGGATCGAGTTGGCGACGCCGCGATCGATGCCCTCCTGCAAACGCCTCACGTTGGTGACGAAGAGGTCGTCGCCGACGAGCTGCACCTTGCTGCCGACGGCGCCGGTCAGGCGCTTCCACCCATCCCAGTCGTCTTCGGCCATCCCGTCTTCGATCGAGACGATCGGATAGCGGTGGATCCAGTCCTCGTACAGCCCCACGAGCCCGGCCGCGTCGAGGGACCGGCCCTCGCCCTTGAGGTTGTACTTGCCGTCCTTGTAGAACTCGCTGGCCGCAGGGTCGAGCGCGATCGCGATGTCCTTGCCCGGCTCGTAACCGGCTTTTCGAATCGCGTCCACGATGAGCTTCAACGCGTCTTCGTTGGACGGCAGGTCGGGCGCGAAGCCGCCCTCGTCCCCGACTCCGGTCGTGAGCCCCTGACCTTTGAGGACCCCCTTCAGCGCGTGATAAACCTCCGAGACCGCGCGCATCGCCTCGCTGTAAGTTGGGGCGCCGACAGGGCAGACCATGAACTCTTGCAGGTCGACCGAGGTGTCGGCGTGCGCACCTCCGTTGAGGATGTTCGCCATCGGCAGCGGCAGCAAGTTCGCTCCATCACCGCCGAGATGACCGTATAGGCGACCACCATGCGCATTGGCGGCCGCGTGGGCCACAGCCAGGGATACGCCGAGGATCGCGTTGGCGCCGAGGCGAGCCTTGTTGGGCGTGCCGTCGAGCTCGATCATCGCCTGGTCGATGCCGTGCTGGTCTTCGACGTCCATTCCGACCACGCGCTTAACGATCTCACCGAGCACGCTCTCGACAGCCTTGGTAACGCCTTTCCCTCCATACCGTTTGGGATCGCCGTCGCGCAGCTCGACCGCCTCATGCACGCCGGTTGAGGCACCTGAAGGAACAATGGCGCGGGCCTCGGCACCATTGGTGATTGCGGTGACTGCGATTGTCGGGTTGCCACGCGAGTCGAGCACCTCGAGTGCTCCGAGCCCGATCAATTTCGTCACGAGACCGAAGTGTATCGGGCCTAGGCGAACGGCCCCATCGAGCGCTTCGGGTGCACGCTGAACCCGTAGTCGAGGAGCACCGCCGCGTCCTCCGTCGAGTGCAACGTGGCGTTGAGAACGACTGCGATCAGGTGCCGGCCGTCGCGTGTGGCGGTGGCCAGCATGCAGCCGCCGGCATTGTCGGTCAGTCCGGTCTTCAAGCCCGTGGCGCCGGAGTAGCTGAAGAGCAGGCGGTTGAGGTTGTACGGATGGAACGCCTTGTGCGTGGCCGTGGCGGCGATGTCGATTTTCCTCGTGGCCGCGATGGCGGCGAGGTCCGGGTAGTAGGTGTCGAGATACGCGGCGGCGTGGGCCAGGTCGTGCGCCGACATGCCGTGGCCAGGAGCATCGAGACCGCTCGGCGTCACGAAGTGGCTTGCGGTCAGCCCGATGCTCTTTGCCTTCTGGTTCATCTGCCGGATGAAGCGGTCGCGCGGCACGATGCCGCTCGCCAGGGCTTCGGCGGCGTCGTTCCCCGAGTCGAGAAACAAGCCGTAGAGGATCTCGCGCAGGGTCAGCTTCTCGCCTGCGGAGAGCCCCATGAGGCTCGGCACGACCTGCGTGGCCTCCGACGTCACCTCGATCGCGCGATCCAGCGAGCCGGCATCGTCCACCGCCACCATCGCGGTGATCAGCTTGGTCAGGCTGGCGGGCGCGCGCGAGGACTCGGCATCGCGTTGCCACAATACCTGTCGCGCGTCGAGGTCGACCAGATACACGGCCTGGCCGTGGACCGGCAGTGATGGCTGGCCGTGCGTCGCCAGCCAGTAATTCGAGAAATCGAAGTGGTCGAAGGTCTTGGCGGCAGGAGCGCGCGAGCTCTGGAGGCTGAAGTCAAACGGCGACGTGCGCGTGCGCGCGGCGTAGACCGTGGTCGCAACCGCGACGACGATCACGGCGAGGGAGACGAATAAGGTCAGCCGCTCGCGACGGCGGCGTCGCTGAGCGCGGACACGCTGTGCTAGGGGTCCCCGCGAAATCACGGCGAAGCCTCGGATTTCGCGGGGATCAAGCTCCTGGTTTCTGAGACGTAGGCTGGGACGGGAGGAACCCCCTGGGTATTTGGTTGGCGCCGATTCTACTAAGTCGGTGCGTGCACAGGCGCGGTCGCGGGTGGCGCCGGCATCGCCGGCACCGGCCTGGTGGTCGGCTCGCTGAGCCGCGTTGCGAGCTGATCGCTCGCGGCTTCCATGGTCTGCAGGGCGGTCGCATCGTCGGCCGGGTTCATGAACACGGGTTGGCCGTAGTCGTAGATGCGATATGCCTTCCATGTCGCGCCCACGAGCTGCGTCCCATAGAAGGTATAAGTGCCGATGACGCCCTCTCGCGTCTCTTCCGACCACATCTGGTCGAAGACGAAGTTGCCGTGCGCGTACGTGATGAGCTTGCCGTGATAGACCTCGACGCCCTGGTACCAATGCGGGTGATTGCCGATGACGATGTCGGCGCCCCAGTCGATGGCCTGGTGGCCGATCGCGACCGGGTCGTCAGGAGTCGGCACGTGAGGGTCTGCCAGCGGCTGGCGTTCGTACTCCTTGCCCCAGTGGAACTGCACGACCACGATGTCGGCCAGCTGGTGCGCGCGAGCGATCCCTTCTTTGAGGCCTTCGCGGTCGATGGCGCGACCCACGCCGTTGAACCCGATGAAGCCGAACTTGATCCCACGCACGTCGATGACCGCGACCGGGCCGAGGCCTGAGGTCAGCATCCCGTTCTTCTCGAGGAGCTGCGTGGTGAGATTGATTCCCTGCGCGCCGTAGTTGGACAGGTGGTTGTTGGCGAGGTTGACGACCTTCGCCCCCATCAGCGTCAGGCCATTGACGAAGCGGGCATCGCCGCAGAACGTGAATCCGGAGTTCGGATCCACGGGGCAGCCGGCAAACAGCGGAGTCTCCAGGTTGACGTACGTGATGTCCGCGTTCTTCGTGTAGTCGGCCGTCGGGCGAAACGGCCACAGAAAGTCGTGGCGAGTCGTGGCGAAATAGTTCACGCCACGGGCCGGGATGACGTCGCCGGTGACGAGGATGGTGCGCACATGCGCCGGGTCGTGCGGCACGTTGTAGGTCGGGTGGAAGAGGCTCTGCAGGCTGAGCACCGGCAACCGACCTGTGCGATCGACGAACGACGGCTGGTCGCTCAGGTCGGGAGCCGCCACGAGGGCTCGCGCGCTCGACGCGACGATCACGCCAGTCACAGGAGCCGCCGTGTTGTTGCAGGCCGCGACGAACAGGAGGGCCACGACCAGGGCCTGCCTCATCTGACCGGCAATTGTGCCAGCAGATCCTCGATCGCGAACAATCGGGCGACATAAGACCGAACGGGCTCCCCGAGGTCCCCGGCCGCGCGGAACACCCGCTCGTTGCCCTCCCGGCGCCGCGTTTCGAGCATGGTGGACCGGTGCGCGTCGAGCGAGCCGCGGGCGATGGCGACCTCGACCATGCTGCCGACCCACGAGGCGTAGAGGGCCACCTCCTGCTCGAGGGAGTTCCTACCGGCCACCGGCGATGGCGCATGGATGTGCTCGTCCCACAACCGGCGCAGGCGCCGGATCTCGTCAGGCTCGGCGGTCAAGCTCCGGCTTTCAGCTGCGCGATCACCGCGTCCGCGACCTGGCTCGTCCCCACCGCCGTCGGGTCGTCGCGCTTCTCCTTGAGGTCGTAGGTCACGTTTTCCCCGAGCGCGATCACGTTGGCGATCGCCTTCTCCATCGCGTCGGCGGCCGCGGTCTCCGCCAGGTAGCGCAGCATCAACACGCCGGAGAGCATCACCGCCATCGGGTTGACCCTGTTCTGGCCCGCGTATTTCGGCGCGCTCCCGTGCGTGGCCTCGAACACCGCGCCGCTAATGCCGATGTTCGCGCCCGGCGCGAGGCCGAGGCCTCCGATCATCCCGGCGCCAAGGTCCGAGATGATGTCGCCATAGAGATTCGGGCAGCAGAGGACGTCGTATTCCTTCGGGCGCAGCACAAGCTGCATGCACATGTTGTCGACGATGCGATCTTCGAACTCGATGTCGGTGTTGCGCTCGGCGACGCGGCGGGCGACGGCCAGGAAGAGCCCGTCGGTGTGTTTCATGATGTTCGCCTTGTGCACGGCGGTCACCTTTCGCCGGTTGTTGCGCCGCGCGTAGTCGAAGGCGAACTCGACGATCCGCTCCGAGCCGCTGATTGAGATCGGCTTGATCGACAGACCGCTGTCGGGGCGGATCTTCTTCTTGAGCAGGCCTGAGATCTCCTCGATGAGATGCGCGGCGTCAGGCGTGGCCTGCTCGAATTCCAGCCCCGCGTAGATGTCCTCCGTGTTCTCGCGCACGATGATGAAGTCGAGGTCGTCGCGCATGTTGCGCGCGCCCTTGTAAGCCTTGACAGGTCTCACGAGGGCGTAGAGGTCGAGGGCCTGGCGCAGCGCGACGTTCACGCTGCGAAAGCCACTCCCGATCGGGGTCGTGATCGGCCCCTTGAGGGCGACCTTGTTCTTGCGCACCGACTCGAGGACGTGATCCGGCAGGGGAGTCCCGAACTCGGCGATGGCGGCTTCACCCGCCTGTTGCACGTCCCATTCGAACTCGACGCCCGTCGCTTCGAGCACCCGGACCGAGGCTTCGCAGATCTCTGGGCCGACCCCATCCCCAGGGATCAGCGTTACTGGGTGCCTACTCAATCCGTTGCAGTGGGTGTGAGTTCGCGACCGCTACCGGACGGGCTACCGGTTTTTGAAGTAGTCGGCGTTGATCTGGATGAAGTTGCGCCACTGCTCTGGCACTTCATCCTCCGGAAAGATCGCATCCACGGGGCATGGATCGACGCAGGCACCACAGTCGATGCACTCGTCCGGGTCGATGAAATACATGTTCGAAGCGTCATCCGTGTGAATGCAGTCGACCGGACAGACCTCGACGCAGGAAGCGTCCTTGACGTCTATGCAGGGCTGGACGATGACGTATGCCACGTGCCTGAAGGGTACCATGCACCGTTGAATGCCCGAATCTGAGCCGAAACCAAAACTGATCGAGCTCGTGGCACCCGGCGCGGGGCAAGGCTGGAAGGCCGTCCTGCGTAACGGAAAGCCCGCGGTGGTGCACGAGATTCCGGTTCCGCCGGCCGAAGCGCAGGCGGCCGCACCCAGGCTGCAGCGCCTTTACGAGCACCGCCATCCATCCCTCTCCCCTGTGCTCGCGTGGGGCACCGAGCAGACGGGCGTGTGGGTTGCGGTCGAGCCCAACGAAGGCACACCCCTCGGCTCCGTGCTCACGCGCGGGCCGCTGACCCCTCCGGCAGCTGCCGCCCTTGGCGCCGCTGTCCTCTCCGGAGTCGCCGCGCTGCACGAGGCAGGCATCGCGCTCGGTGGTTTCGGCGCCACCGCTGTCCGCATCACGACCAACGGCGAGGTCAGGCTGGCCGGGCATCCGGCCGCGGCGGTGCGCGGAGCGCCGTCGCAGAGCGACCTGCGCGCCGATGTGCGCTCGTGCGGCATGGCGGTCTGCGCGGCCTTCGGCGTCGACCCGGCAGGCGCCCCCGCTCCGCCGAACATCGCGCCCGGCCTGGTCGTCACCATGCGCTCGATGGCCAGCGGGGCCATGGGGCCGTCCGCCGACCGCGCCCAGGCGGCACTTCGGGAGATGTCCGCCGGACTTCTCTCGCCTGACCGCGAGATGGCGGCGCAATCGGAGCTGGCGACCCGGGCCGGTGGTCGCGAGCTACCGCCGATCACGCCCTTCCTGCCGGAGGGCACCGTGCCCCCCGCTCCAAGGCCGTCAGCGCCGGTCGCGCCATACATCGCGCCCCAGCGCCGTGAGGAGACGCCTGCGCCTCGAGCGCCCATCTCCTACGACGCGCCTGACCGGCCGCTCCAGACCTATCCGTCGCTGCCGGCCATAACCTTCCCGCCGGCGCCCGCTCCCGCGCCCGCACCCTCGGCTCCGGCGGTGCCGGCCGCTCCGGCCGCGTCGGTGCCGACCTGGTCGGACGCCCCTCCGCGGCCCTCCTCGCCTTTCGAGTCGGTCACATCCTCACCCGCCAGAACCACCAATCCGCCGGCTCCCGCGCCGCCAGAGCCTCCCAGGTGGGTCGAGCCCGAACCGGCCAAGCCCGAACCGGCCAAGCCTGCGCCGACCTTCGAAAGCGTGGCGCCACCCGCGGCTGCGGCCGCCCCCGCGTTCGCCACGTCGCCGCCGGAAGCGGCTCCAGCCGAACCTCCGCCTGCCCAACAGACCTGGTCGCCGGTCGAGCCGCCGGCCTGGAAACCCGGCGAGGGCATCCCCGTGGAGCCACTCGGCACCGGCGTGGCGACCGAGACCAGGGCCCCTGCGGCCGCTCCGGCCCCGGCTCCTGTCGTGACCGCCACCCCGGTCCCAGCCGCACGCCAGCCGGTGCCCCGGCCCGCATATCGCGGAGGCGGCCCACTTTCCGAGCGACCGCCCTGGCTTGTGCCTGCCGCAGTCGCGGTCGCGATCGTCCTGCTCCTGGGCATCGTGGGCGTTGTCATCCTCAACCGCGGCGGCTCTACCCCGACCGCCCAGGTGCACACGACGCCATCCGCCCACGCCAGCGGCACCCCCAAGACATCGCCCAGCGCGTCGCCGACCGCGACGGGACATGCGCCGCAGACCGTCCCGACCTACGCGCCCGCGAGCGCCGATCCGGTGAACAAGGTGCAGATCTGCACCGCCACCTCGCCGTGCAACATCCCGGGCGGCTCGCCGGAGAACGCGACCACCTGTGACCTCGGCTCATGCAAGGTCGAGGTCGCCCTCTATTTCTCGTCGGTGCAGAAGTCGGTTCCGTATTCGTACGTGCTGAAGTTCTTCGACCGCTGCACGGGTCAGACGACAAGCCTTCCAGGACCGAACAGCGCGACCACCCCGGCGACCGGCTACATAGTCGCGATCCCGTCAGACCACTGGAACGTGAGCATCCCCAGCGGGGTGAAGTCGGGCGCGCTGGTGGCCGTGTCCCAGACGCCGGGCACGGCGGCATCGGCGCCGCTTCTGCTGGGCGGCGACACCTGCTAGGCCTTCTTTACCCCGTAGCGCAGGAAGAGGAAGTCGCCGTGACGGCGCGCGCTTCGCAGCTCGGTCCACACGCCGCGTCCCGGTAGGAGCTCGGCCCCGGCGATCATGCCGAGCCGCGTTTCGCCGTCGCGGCCGTCACGGCCGGCGAGCACAGGCGAGATGGTGATGAACGCATCGTCGAGAAGACCGTGCTTGGCGAGCTCGCCCATAAGGTGCGGGCCGCCTTCGGTGAGGATCACGCCGAGGCCGAGGCCGCGCAGCTCGTCCAACGCCCGCCGGATGTCGACCGGGCCGCTGTCGCCCACCTCCAGGACATCGCACGAATCGGGCAGCCGCCCGGCGAGGCCACGGGCACCGGCGGCCGTCGTGACGATGGTCGCGCCGCTGATGACGGCGGGGTGCGACACGGGCACGTCACCTGACGCTGTCACGAGGACGAGACGCGGCCGGGGCTTGCGCTCGAGGTCGTTGCGCAGCTCGGCAAAACTCTCGGCCCGGTCGGGATAGATGTGCTCCGGCGTCCATTGATGGCCGGGAGTCGCACGAAGTGTGCCCACGCCCAGGAGGACGGCGTCAGCGCAGGCACGCAGCAGGCCCATCAGGAATCGGTCTGGCTGGTTGCGGCCACTGATGACCGACCCGGCGGACGGCTGCGAGCCGAGGGAGACGACCCCGTCCAGCGATGCGACGAAGTTGGAGTAGGTCGCCTCACGCGCGAAACCGATCGGACCGTAGATCTGCTCCAGTGCCTCCGGCAGCCGGTAACGAGGCAGCTCGGCTTCGTAGAGTCGCTCGAACGGCTCGATGGGCGTCAGTGATCCGTCCGGGAGTTGGCCGTGGCGAGGAACTCCGCGCGGAGCTGCGGATCCGTCTCGTAGTTGCCGCGCCAGTATGAGGTCCATGTGCGCGAGTGGCTCTCGCGAACGCCGCGCATCTGCGTGCACAGGTGCGTCGCGTTGAGGTGCACGGCGACGCCATGGGGCTTGAGGACGCGCATCAGCTCGTCCGCAATCTCCACGCCCACACGCTCCTGCACCGTGAATCGCCGCGCGAACACACGCACGAGGCGGGTCAGCTTCGAGATGCCGATGATCTCCTCGTGCGCGATATAGCCGAGGAATGCATGGCCGTGGAATGGCAGTGCATGGTGCTCGCAAAGCGAATAGAACTCGATCGGTCCCTCGATGACCTGGCTGATGTTGCAGTCCGGCCCGCCGTGGCACTCGGTGGGAAATGCGGTGAGGAGCTTGGGGTCGCCCTCATAGCCAGCGGTCGCCTCGTACATGGCGCGTAGGTGGCGATGCGGAGTGTTCTTGGTGCCGGGCGTGTCGAGATCCATGCCGAACGCCTGGAAGATCTCGGCCGCATAACCCTCGAACCGCTTCCACTGTTCAGGCGTGACGTTGCGCGGGCGGACCTTCTCCCACTGCGTGGTCTCTTCGGGATCGGACGCAAGCGTTGACATGCAAATCTCCTTCGACTGACCGGTGGTTTGATCAAAACTCTAACCCCCTGTGAACGGGGGCTCGAATTCGAGCGTTGAGGCTTAGAGTTGTCGCCGCGATGTCCCTGAACCGCCTCCTTTCGGTCATGATTCCGGCCTTCAACGAGGAGCGGACGCTCGACGTGATCCTGAAGCACGTCCTCGAGCGTCCGGAGGTCGGCGAGGTCATCGCGGTCGATGACGGCTCGACCGACCGGACCTGGGAGATACTGCAGCGCTGGGCCGCGCAGGACCGGCGCGTGCGAGCTTTTCGCCAGGACGCCAATCAGGGCAAGGGCGCGGCCCTGCGCCGGGCCATCGCCGAGGTGCGGATGCCCTTTGCGCTGGTGCAAGATGCCGACCTCGAGTACGACCCGCGCGACTATCCCACCCTTCTGCAGCCCATGGTCGAGGGCCGCGCTGACGTCGTCTACGGAGTCCGTGGATTTGCCGGGCAGACCGCTTTCAGCTTCTGGTTCGTGATGGGCAACAAAGCTGTCACGTTCGCCGCCAACCTCCTCTTCGACTGCTACATCTCAGACCTGGAGAGCGGCTACAAGGCGATCCGCGCCGATCTTTGGCGGCGGCTCAACCTCCAGGGCAACCGGTTCGACATCGAGCCCGACATCACCGCCCGCGTGCTACGGCTCGGCTACCGCATCCACGAGGCCCCGATCCGCTACTACGCTCGCAGCCGCGCCGAGGGCAAAAAGCTCACGTGGGTCGACGGCCTCAGGGCCATCGGCAAACTCGTCTCGCTCCGCCTGACTCCGTACAAGCGCCTGTTTGGCGGAGCTTCAGACCCGACCTACCACCGCGACCGGCAGCGACAGCTGGCGTTGCGCCACCCGCTGATGTAGCTATGGCGTTTGGGCGTCGATGACCAGGCGGTCGGGATTCTTGAGCACGTAGACCCTGTAGCACGCGGTGCCCGACAGGCCCAGGGCCCACTGCACCGTGCCCTCGAAGTCCTCGACCTGACGCGCCTCCCGGAGCTTGCCATAGCCCGTCTTGAAGTCGGTCGGGCCGCTGTAGCTGGTGTGCTCGTCCGCGCCGCGGATGACGACCAGCAGGCCGGAATCGCCGAGCAGCATGACGGACTGGCCGCTCGCTCCCATCGTGAACTTGGCGTTGCTCTGAGCGCGCACTTCGAAGTTCGCCGGCGCGCCGTTGTTGAACGTGATCGTGATCCGGTCGTAGCCGGGATGCGTTCCTGTTTTCACGTCGCTGATCGTGGCGACGACGGGGCCGCTCTGTGTCACCGGGCCGTAGTTGGTGGCGCACTGGAACGGCGCCGTCGATGCACTCGGAGTAGCGGTGGGTTCTGGCGAGGCCGTGGGCGATGCGACCGCCGAAGCGCTCGGGCTGGGAAGGCCGGCGCCGATGGGCGCTGACGGCCGCCGCAGCGGATTGGCGATGAACAGGACCCCGACGATCAGCACGGCGATGACCGCCGCCGCGACCGCCGCGATCCAGTACGGACCTCGCGCCGCCGGGGCCTGCGTCACCGCGTAGCGGACGCGGTCACCAAGGCCGGGGTTGGACGAGCCGCTGACCTGGTCGAACGCCCGGTTCAGGTCGTCGCGAAACTTTTCGTTGCTCACGTCAGAACACCTCCTCGAGCGTGAGGTCCGCCCGCAGCCGCTTGGCGGCTCGATAGATGCGCGACTTGGCGGCGGATGGCGAGACGCGCAGCGTCTTTGCCACCTCGTCAAGCGGCAGGTCGAGATAGAAATGAAGGACAAGCGGCAGGCGCTCATCAGGACTCAGCCGGAGCAGTGCTGCGTGGAGATCGGAGCGAGCTTCGGGCTCGTCGCCCTGCTGCCTTTCCATGTCCGGGAGCCTGATCACCGACCACCACCGCGTCCGCTTTGCCATGCGGCACTCGTTGGCCACGATCGACAGGAACCACGCCCGAAGGGATCCCACGTCCCCGCGCAGCTGGCGCAGCTTGCGCCAAGCCTTGACCGACGCCTCCTGGACGGCGTCCTCGGCCGCGGGCCTGTCGTTGAGCATGACGGCCGCCAGCCGGTAGGCCGGGTCGAGCAGGGGCTCGATCAGCACCGAGAACGAGTCCGCATCGCCTTGCGAGGCGCGGGCGAGGGCCTGGGGACGTTGCTCCATGACTGCGGCAGACATCTTGGCGCCTGTTTGATGCGGGGAACCGCCTGGCAGTTGCAAACCCGCTTTGGGTCAGGCTTGGGGCCGAGCTAGAGGCCGATGTACGCGACAGCGCCGATTGAGATCAAAACGATCGACGTGATCGTGGTTGCGTGATCCTCCAGCCACTCGCCTCGCATCTGGTAGCCGATGGCGGTGGCGATCACTGTGAGCCCGACAAAGGTGGCGAACGTGAGGATCGCGAAGGCGCCGAGGACGGCCCCGATGGCTCTTCCGCCATAGGCGCTAGCCGCGATGGCCAGGGGCAGGAAGCTCAGATCGGGTGAGGCGGCCACGCCGAACGGCACAAGGATCGCGGCGAGGCCTGTGACCCCGCCCTGGGTCGAGCGCTCGGCGATGAGCTCGCTGCGAGCCTGGATGAAGGCTTCGTGGCTGTGGCGATGCGTATGTCTCCTGCCGGAGTGCGCGTGCTCGTGTTCGTGCACCTTCGCGGCTGACTCTGATGCGCTGTGCCCGTGCTCGTGGGTGTCGGCAGGTGGTCTGTCATGGGCATGCGGATGGCCGTGGCCGGTGAGACCCCAGACGAGGAATGAAAGGCCGGAGATGATCAGGATGCCGCCGACGATGTGTCCCTGCTGTGTCTCGATCTGCTTTTGGAACTGGAGGCCGACGAGCGCGATGACACCGCCCAGAACGATGGAGGCGAGCACGTGTCCGAGGGCGGCAAGGCCGCTGACCTTGGCCACGCGCAGGAGCGGCCACCTTTCGGCGCGGCCGACCACCGCGAGGGGCACCCAGTGATCCGGCAGCACGGCATGCACGACGCCGACCACGGCGGCGCCCACCACCAGCAGCTGAAGAGCAGTTGTGTGCAATTCGCAGTTGGCGGACGGGGAGGGATTTGAACCCTCGAGGCCCTTGCGGGCCTACGGCATTTCCAGTGCCGCGCCCTCGACCGAGCTAGGCGACCCGTCCGGGACCAATTGTGCCAATAACCGTGCGTCGCCTAGCTCGGGCGGCCCGCGCTACTCCAGGCGTCCTTGGTCAAGCGCGGGGTCGACCGTGCGACCCGTCCGACTTGCCCCATTGTGCCAACAACAGCACGTCGCCTAGCTCGGGCGGCGGGCGCTTCTCCAGACAAACAGTGTCCAAGCGCGCGGTCGACCGTGCGACCCGTCCGGAGCAATTGTGCCAATAACCGTGCACCGCATAGCTCGGGCGGCGGGTGCTAGGAGCTCGAGCTTCTGCCGATCGCCTTTGGCCCGTCTGGGCCGGCCACGATGACCGTGTCGGTCATGCCGACGAACAGGCCGTGCTCGACCACGCCTGTGATCTTCTTCAGCTCGACTCCCAAGGACGCTGGATTCTTGATCCCTCCCTCGACCGTCACATCGAGGATCAGGTTCCCGTTGTCGGTGATGAAAGGCGTCTCCTCCCCACCTCGCACGACCAGGCTCAAGCCCAGCTCTGCAAGACGCTCGGCGGTCGATCGCCACAGGAATGGAAGCACCTCGACTGGCAGCACGCCGGCGCCGAGCTGCCTGACGAGCTTCGACTCATCGACCACGACAACAAACCGGCGCGACGCGGCCGCGACCAGCTTTTCGCGCACCATCGCCCCGCCTCGACCCTTGATGAGATTGAGGGCGGGATCGACCTCGTCGGCACCGTCGACCGCCAGGTCGATCATGCCGATCAACTCGGTCACGATCGGGATGCCCAGCTCCGCGGCGAGCTCCGCGGTCGCTCGTGACGAGGGCACCGCGCGCACCTTCATCCCACCGGCGACGAGCCGGCCCACACCCTCGGTGAAGTAGCGCGCAGTCGAGCCTGTGCCGAGGCCGACCAGCATCCCGTCCTGGACGAGCTCCAGCGCTTTCTCCGCGGCCGCCTGCTTGAGCTCGTCAGTCAACAGCATCACGGATGGCCTTGATCCCGGCGGCCACGCCGCCCTTGTAGCCGTAGACGGAGTTGCCTGCCACCAGCACCGTGGCACCGGCGGCCACGACGAGCGGCGCAGTCCTGGCGTCGATTCCCCCGTCCACCTCGATCTCGACATCAGGTGACAGGGCGCGCACCCGGCGGATCTTCTCGGGGCTGCCGGCAATGAATTTCTGGCCGCCAAAACCGGGCTCGACGGTCATCACGTTGACCAGGTCGACGTATGGCAGGATCTCGCGGAGCTCCTCCACCGGCGTCGCCGGGTTGATCACCACCGCCGCCTGCGCGCCCAGCTCCTTGATCGTCTGCACGGTGCGATACAGCGACGTCGTCGACTCGACCTGCACTTCGATCATCGTGGCACCTGACTTGGCGAACGCCTCGATGAACAGCTCTGGTCGCTCGACCATCAGGTGTGCCTCGATCGGCAGCGTCGTTACGGCACGCACAGCTTCGACGACGAGCGGCCCAAACGTGAGGTTGGGCACGAAGTGTCCGTCCATCACGTCGACCTGGATCCGGTCGGCCCCCCCGGCCTCGGCCTCCTTCACCTGTTCGGCCAGGCGACCGGCGTCGGCGGACAGGATCGAAGGAACTACCTCGATCCGCCTCACTGACCTGCCGCGGCCCGGTCGATCAGCCATTT
The DNA here is from genome assembly GCA_005880345.1 of Chloroflexota bacterium. GTDB lineage: Bacteria > Chloroflexota > Dormibacteria > Dormibacterales > Dormibacteraceae > 40CM-4-65-16. Next base: position 14,028 of record VBGE01000008.1, read on the forward strand.
CGCGCTCGCAATCATCCCGGATGGCGACTCCCCGCGACGGGCCATCGCCACCGCGTTCGCCTTGCCGGAGCCGGTGGCGATGATGATCACCCGCTGGGCGTCGCGGATCGCCTCGAGCGTCATCGTCACTCGCTGCGGCGGCGGCTTGGGTGAGTCCTGGATGCCCGCGGTCAGCCCGTCCGACTGCAGCGCCGGGTGGCCGGGGAAGAGCGAGTTGACGTGCCCGTCCTCCCCCACTCCCAGCAGGACGACGTCGAACGGCGCCTCGTTGGCCACGACCTCCGCGTACAGGTCGGCGCCCTCATCCGGTCCCAGCTCGGCCGGAATCCGGTGCACCGTTGCCGGGTTGACGCGGTCGAGAAGGTTGTCCTTCGCGATTCGATAGTTGCTCTCCGGGTCGAGCGGCGGCACGCACCGCTCGTCGCCGAACAGCACGGTGACCCGGCCCCAGTCGACGTCGAGCTCCGCCAGCAGCTGGTAACAGCGGATCGGCGACGTGCCTCCCGTCAGCACCAGCGTCCGGCCGCCGTCGCGCAAAGCTTCTGCGATGTCGGCCGCGGCTGATTCGGCGACCTCCTCGGCGTTGGCCAGAACGACGAATTCGGGCAAGGTTAGAACCTGTCCACCAGGGCCGAGGCTTCGGCAAGGGATCGGTTGAAGACCTCGTCATGCGTGCCGGTGGACAGCAGGTCGAGCAGGAGGGCCACCTCGTCCTCCCGGTCGAGCTGCTGGACGTGGCGCAGGGGTGCGCCCTCCCCGATCTCGATCATGGTGAGCAGCACGCGCTGCGAATCGGGGCGTCTTCGGTCGCGGCTCAGCACCACGGGGCGCTTCGGCCGGCTCTCGCCCGGCGGATCGCCTGTCGCCGTGTGATGAAGCGACTCGATGTTCTCGTGCAGCACATCGCGATGCCATTCGGCGCGCCGTTCGGCCAGCTCGAAGCCGGCGTCGTCTTCGCCCTCGGTCGGGTGCAGCGTCCGATACGCCGGCTCGGCCTGCGCAGCCCGTCGCTCCGGATCGTGCTGCACGGTGAGGCGGAAGGTCGTCCCCTGCGACGCGCCGGCGATCCGGATGGCGCTCAGCTCGCCAGGCGCGAGGTGGTCCTTCTGGACGGACCGGAACGCGACCTCCACCGAACGGGCACCAGCTTCGTAGTGAGCCACGACCACGCCACCAGGGCCGGCCGCCGCACGCTTCAGCTTCCAGCCGAGCGCTGCCGCCATCCAACCGGTGACCAGCGCGGCCGCGATCCGGTTGCCTCGACCCTCGCCGGCATAGTCCACGCCGACCTCGGCGATGCCGGACAGAAACTTGCGCCTGTCCGCCGGCGTGAAGAACTGGGCGATGGTCTCGCGCCAAGGGCGCAGGCGCGACCACTGCATGTCCGCCAGGCCGAGCCGGTGGTGCGCCACCTTCAACAACCGCGAAAGACCGTGAAAGGACCTGTGGGGCTCCTCGAAGCGCGCGGAGTCGACCACGAGGCCGTCGCAGATCCGCAGCGCGTCCAGCAGCTCCTTTTTGCCGAAGGGCGGAGTGCCCAGCCACCACAGGTAGGTCGGGACGCCGCTGACGAGCAGAGGATCGAGAAGCTCCGCCAGGTGGTCGGCCGCCTGCCCCCCGACGTGGATGGTGATGATCTCGCATTCGGTGGGGCACCCCATCTGCGGCCGCTGGACCTCGGTGCCGATTCGCGCGTCGAGCTTGTGGCCTCGCACGGGCGCCTCCTCGCGAATCACGATCGCTTGCGCCGGGTGCTCTCGCCCGATCAGCAGCGTCGTCTGCTCGGCCGACAGCTCGTCGGCCTCGGAGGGCGTCACGCTGATCAACGTCATCACGCAGTTGCGCGGGTGGACGTGCTCGTCATCACCCGCTTCGGAGCAGGCGAACCTGGCGCGGATGGCCTCGAGCGCGTCGAGGACCTCGCGAATGGTGACGTCCTCGCCGTGCCAGGCGGTCTCGGTCCCAGGCCTGACGGTCGTGCTCACGGCCGGTGCCACTCCCTGCCGTCGGCCTGGAGCAGCTTGGCGGCCGAGGGCGGGCCCCAGGTGCCTGCCGGGTACGTTTCCAGGGGTGGCCGGCTGTTGCGCCACGACTCCTCGATCGGGTCGATCAGCTGCCAGGCCGCCTCCACCTCGTCGGCGCGGGTGAACAGGGTCGGGTCGCCGATCATGCAGTCCAGCAGCAACCGCTCGTAAGCCTCAGGCGCTTCGACCAGGAATGACGTCTGGTACTGAAAGTCCATCGTGACGCTGCGGATGCGCAGCCCCGCGCTGGGCACCTTGGCGCCGAACTTCAGGGAGATGCCTTCTTCAGGCTGGATCCGAAGCGTGATCGCGTTGGGGTCGACCTCCTTCATCGCATCGCGCCCGAACGTCAGGTGCGGCGGCCGCTTGAACTGGATGCGAATCTCCGTCACGCGCTTGGGCAGCCTCTTGCCGGCGCGGATGTAGAACGGAACACCGGCCCATCGCCAGTTGTCGATGAACAGGCGCAGCGCGGCAAAAGTCTCGGTCTGCGAATCGGGCGCGACATTCTTCTCCTCGCGATAGCCGGGCACCTGCTCGCCGAGCACCCAGCCCCGGACGTATTGCCCGCGGACGGTCGACTGCTCGATGTCTTCGCCGAGCAGCGGACGGATCGCGCGGAGGACTTTGACCTTCTCGTCGCGCACCGCGTTGGCCTCGAAGGCCAGCGGAGGCTCCATGGCCGTCAAGGTGACCAGCTGCAGGCCATGGTTCTGGATAATGTCGCGCATCGCGCCCGCATGGTCGTAGTAGGCGCCGCGGTTCTCGATGCCGATGTCTTCTGCGACCGTTATCTGCACCGAGTCGATCAAGTTCGTGTTCCATACCGGCTCGAAGATCGAGTTGGCAAAACGGAACGCCAGGATGTTCTGGACCGTCTCCTTGCCGAGGTAGTGGTCGATGCGAAACACCGAGTCCTCGGCGAAGACCTTCTGCAGGGTCTGGGTCAGGTCGCGCGCTGACTTGAGGTCGTAACCGAAGGGTTTCTCGACGACGACGCGGTGGAATCCTTCGCCGGTGTTCAGCCCTGCCGCCTGGAGCTGCACCGCGATCGTCTGATAGGTCGGGGGCGGCGTGGCGCAGTAGAAGATGCGGTTGCCGGGAATGTGATTGGTGTTGTCGAGCTCTCGCACCCGCTGGGCGAGCGCGCGGAAATCATCGAGCTTGCTGAAGTCGACCTTGACGTAGAAGAGCTGATCGAGGAACGCGGCCAGCACTCGGTCGTCGATGGGCTGCGTGCGCGAGTACTGGTGGATCTTCTGGCCGGCGAGCTGGCGGAATGCCTGGTCGGTCAGCTCGTTCATCGCGGCTCCGACCACTGCAAAGCCGGCCGGCAGCGAGCGCTGCTTGGCCAGGTTGTAGAGGGCCGGGAGAAGCTTGCGACCGCTGAGGTCGCCCGTCGCGCCGAAGATGACCATGACGGCAGGGTCGGCGACGCGGTAATCGTGCAGCCCTTCCGCTAGAGGGTTAGGGGCCTCCTGGACCTTCACTTCTCATGCGCCGCGTCTTTGACCACCGCATGTCCACCGAACTGCTGGCGCATCATCGCGAGCATCCGGTCTCCGAACGTGTTCTCCATCCGGCTCCGGAAGCGGGCGAACAGGGACTCGGCGATCACGGGCGTCGGGACCGACTCATCGATTGCGGTCTCGACTGTCCAGCGGCCTTCGCCGGTGTCCTCGACGTAACCCTTGATGTCGCTCAGCTCGGGGTCCTGCTCCAGCCCTCTGGCGATCAGGTCGAGCAGCCATGAGCGGACGACGCTGCCGGATCGCCACGCTTCGGCGATGGCATGCATGTCCATCCCGGGAAAAGACCTGGACAGCTTCATGACCTGGAAGCCTTCTGCATACGCCTGCATCAGCCCGTACTCCACTCCGTTGTGGACCATCTTCACGAAATGGCCGGAGCCTTCCGGCCCTGTGTGCACGAGGCCGCCGTCGTCGGGGGCAAGGTCTTTGAGTATTGGCAGGCAGCGCTCGTAGATATCGTCCTCGGCACCCACCATCAGGCTGTAGCCGAACTCGAGTCCCCAGATGCCGCCTGAGACCCCGGCGTCCATGTAGTGCATGCCCTTCGCCTTGACGCGCTTGCAGTCGTCGAGGGCGATCTTCCAGTTCGTGTTGCCCCCGTCGACGATGATGTCGCCGGGATCGCCGAGCTCGATCAGCTGGTTGATCGCCTGGGTGGTCGGGTCGCCGGCCGGGACCATGATCCACATGATTCGCGGCTTGCCCTGGAACTTCTTGACGAAGTCCGCCCAGTCGGCCGCCGCGACCGTTCCCTTTTGGGCGTACGACTGCACCGCTGCCTGCGAGAGGTCGAAGCCGACGACCCGATGGCCCCGCTTGACCAGGCGGAGCGACATGTTGCCGCCCATGCGCCCAAGACCGACGAATCCTATTTCCACGGCCGCCCAAAACCCCGGATAGTCCGGACTAACCCAACTCCTGCGGCTCGAAAACCTCGGATAGTCCGGACTATCCGAGTCATTTGACCGCGGACTTTATCGCGGTCACGAGT
>VBGE01000075.1 GCA_005880345.1 Chloroflexota bacterium
AATTCCGCATACCGCAATTGCAGTAGCCTCGACCGGTGATTGTTTCCATCGGGGACTTGGTGCAGGACATCGGCATCGTCCTCGAGCGCGCGCTGGAGCGCGACGACGACACCCCCGCCACGATCACGCTGGGCGGCGGCGGTCAGGCCGCCAATTTCTGCGCCTGGTGCGCCGCGGTCGGAGAGGCGGTGCGCCTGGTCACGCGCGTCGGAGACGACGAGACGGGGCGGCGCCTGGTGGCCGACCTGGAGTCACGGGGCGTGGAGGTGCGCGTGGTGTGGGCCGCCGAGCCGACCGGCGCCATCGCAGTGCTGATCGATTCGGCCGGGCACCGAACCATGGCCACGCAGCGCGGGGCGAGCGTCGGCCTTTCCGCGTCGGACCTGGAAGCAGGCTGGTTCAGGGACGCCGGCCTCTTGCACATCCCCGCCTATTCGCTCTTTCTCGAGCCAATCGCCAGCGCGACGCGCGCAGCCATCGAGCTGGTACGCGAGGCAGGCGGGATGCTGGCGGTCGACCTTTCTTCCGCTGCCGGACTGCGGGCTTACGGCCCCTCTCGGATGGCCTACGTCCTGGCGCGGATGAAGCCTGAAGTTCTGTTCGCCACCAAGACCGAAGCGGACACGCTGGCCGTTCCTCTCGAGAGCCTCGCCCAGGTGCCCGTGCTCAAGCTCGGCGCGGCCGGGGTGCGCGTCTTTGGGCGAGACATCGCCGCGCCGCAGGTGCAGGCCGTCGATCCGACCGGCGCGGGTGACGCGTTCGCGGCCTCCTTCTGTGCCGCGTGGCTGCACGGGTCGTCGCCGGTCGAGGCCGCGGAACGAGGCGTGCTGGCGGCGTCCCAATCGGTCGCCGTCGCGGGGGCGCGCCCGAGCTGAGCGACCTGGTCGAGGTCTCATCCGAGGTCGCCGCCGCGATCGATGCGCGCCGGCCGGTGGTCGCGCTGGAGACGTCGATCGTCGGCCAGGGCCTGCCGCCGCCTCACAACCTCCGCGCCGCACGCGGCTGCGAGGCCGCGGTCCGCGAGGCGGGCGCCGTGCCCGCGACGGTGGCGGTCCTCGACGGCCAGCTGCGCCTGGGACTCACGGACACCGATCTCGAGCGCGTCGCGAGCGGGGCGATCAAGGTCAGCGCGCGCGACATCGCACCCGCGATCGTGCATCGCGCGGTCGGAGCGACGACTGTGGCAGCCAGCGTTCGCGCGGCCGCGCTGGCCGGCGTCCGCTTCTTCGCGACCGGCGGCATCGGCGGTGTGCACCGGGGCCATCCGGAAGACGTCTCGGCCGACCTGGAGGAGATCGCCCGGTGGCCGGTCGCAGTCTTCTGCGCAGGGGCCAAGATCATCCTCGACCTGCGGCTCACGCTGGAGCGTCTGGAGACGCTGGGCGTTCCGGTTCTGGGCTACGGCACCGGCGAGTTCCCCGCGTTTTACACGCGCCACAGCGGGTGCCCGGTCAGCGCGCAGGTATCAAGCGCGTCAGAAACCGCGAGCGTGCTCCGTGTCGCCTGGGACCTGGGCGGCCGTGGCGTGGTCGTGGCCGTGCCGCCGCCCGCCGAGCTGGATGACGCCGAGGCCATGGCCGCGCGCGCCGCCTCCGAGCTGCACGGCGTCGTCGGCCAGGACGTCACGCCCCGCCTGCTGGCGAGGATGGCCGAGCTCTCGGGCGGGCGCTCGCTCGATCTCAACGTCGACCTGGTCATCAACAACGCGCGCATCGCCGCGCAGGCCGCGACGGAGTTCTTCACCTAGCCACATCTCATTCAGAGAGCGAGAATTGCTCTCGCGCAACAGGTTGCGCAAGGAGGCTCAATGGTGGATTCCCGAGCGGTGGCCATCGCCCAGGCTCACCTCGAGGCGTGGACCAATCACGACCTGGAAACTGCGCGCGGCAACCTGGCGGAGGACGTGAAGTTCCACAGCCCAGCCGGGACTCTCGTGGGACCCGACGAGTACATGGACGCGCCCAGAGGTCTGGTCCAGTTCGCCAGGCAGGTGGTGCCGGGCAGCTTGCGCGTGATCGCGGCCATGGGCGACGAACGGAACGCCCTGATCATGTACGAGGTGGACACCGAGACGAAGACCTTTCCGTCAGCTCAGACGTGGCTGCTGGACGACAGCGGAAAAATCCAGGTCGAAAGGATTATTTCTTACGTGACGCCGCGCGGCTAGCCGGCGACATCAGGTCGCACCATGCGACCACGATCTTGCTCAGCTCGGCCGCTCGGGAGTCCACCTCGCTGACGTCGGCGAACCGCATGAAGCGCACCTGCCGGCCCGTGCCCTCCATATGCGGGTATTTGCCGGCGATGATGCCGCCGCGATTGAACATCAGGCTGACAGTTTTCTGGTTGTGCTGGACGAAGCTGGCGAAGTCGCCACCGCAATGGAACATGACGGTGCCGTACTTCGTGCCTTCGCTCATGCGTGGGTCGGCGCGCAGGATGACCTCGCGCACGCGGCGCAAGATCGGTTCGGCGGGCTTGCCGGCGAACCACTTGTCGGCCTCAGGGTCTTTCTTCAACGCTCTCCAGGAAATGAGAAACCGGCGGGCCACAGCGACCCGCCGGCTGTCGATACGTCGAGGGGTTACTGGTCCGAGCTCAGCAAGCCGAACGTGGCGCCCTGCGGGTCGGACAGAATCGAGAACCTGCCGCCCGGGAAGTCGGACGGCGGCACCATCTCCTTGCCACCGAGCTCGGTGGCCTTCTTGTGCTCCTTGTCGACGTCGCGCACGCCGAAGTAGGCCATCCAGTAGGACGGCACCTCTTTCGGCACCATGGGGTTCATCTCCATGGCGCCGGCGATGCTCTCGTCGGCTAGCTTGAACTCGGTGTAATCGCCCTGGCCTTCGCCCATCGGGCTCACCTTCTCGCCCCAGCCGAAGACCTTCTTGTAGAACTGCTTGGCCTTGTCGATGCCGCGCGAGTTGAGCTCCGCCCACGAATATGCACCGGACTTGCGCTGCACACCGAAGCCGTTCATGGTCTTCGGCTCCCACGCGGCGATGAAGGCGCCGGTCGGGTCCTGGAAGACGGCCATCCGCCCAACGTCCATCACCTCGAATGGCGGCGCGACGACCTTGCCGCCCTCGGCCTCCACCTTTTTGGCGGTGGCGTCCGCGTCTCGTGTGCCGATGTAGATCATCCATGCGGATGGCGCGTTGGGATCCTGCTGGCCGCCGATGCCGGCCACGTCCTGGCCGGCCAGCCTGGCGATGGCGTATCCGCCGGCCTTGGGATCCTTCTCCGGCTCGGCCTTCCATCCGAACAGCTTCGAGTAGTAGTCGCGCGACCCTGCCGGATCGGTGCTCGAAAGGTCGATCCACGCAGGCGCATTCACGACGAAAGTCTTCGTGTCTGCCATACAGCCACCTCCTGAACTCCGGCCTTACGGTCCCCGGTAGCCCGCGGCGGGCCCCTCCACTCCCAATTTCATTGTGCCACCGCCCGGTCAGAGGTTGCCAAGGGAATCCTGGGAGATCGATTAGCGTTGCATCGAGACATGGCCGAACGCCCGCCCACCGACCTGGTGGTCTTCTCGGACTACGTTTGACCTGGTGCTACATCGACTCGGTCCGAGTCGACGAGCTGGAGCGCGAAGGACTCGTCAACGTCACATGGCTGCCGTTCGAGCTGCATCCCGCGGCTCCGGTCGAAGGGATTCCCCGCGAGACGTATTTCGGGCGTGAGCGTTCCGAACGCATGGCCTCGCATATGCAGTCCATCGCCGACTCGGTCGGCCTGAGGATGCAGACGCGCGACGTGATCATCAACTCTCGGCGGGCGCTGGGCGCGGCCGAGTTTGCCCGGGAGCAGGGCGTCTACGACCCGATGCACCGCGCGCTGTTCAAGGCGCACTGGGAAGGAACCGGGCGACTCGAGAACATGGACGACCTGGTGCGAATCGGCGTCGAGGTGGGGCTCGATGCGCCAGACCTGCGCGCCTCGATCGAAGAGGACCGCTACGCGGCAGTCATCGACGAGCATCGCCGGGCCGCCGGGTCGGTGGGCATCGACGCAATCCCCGCGCACATCTTCGGCCGGCGCTACCTGATCCTCGGCGCGCAGCCGCGCGAGATCTTCGACCAGGTGCTCGACCGGCTCGGCGCCGAGGCTTGACCCGCGCGCCGAGCAAAACCCCGGATAGTCCGGACTAACCGAACTTCTGCCGCTCGAAAATCCCGGATAGTCCGGACTATCCGAAACAGGCGCGTGCGAGGGGAGGTGGCCCAAGTAACTTCGGGTTGTATCCGTTAGCGCCGAGCCCGGAGGTGGCTACTCGGACCCGAGGCTGGCCTACGCTATGGGGAGCCGGGCGCCGGGAGTTCCGGGCCGTGGGGAGGTGTCGTCGATGAGAAGAGTCGCCTTTGCCTTCATCGGCTTGTTCCTGGTTGCCGCCTGTGGCGGCGGCAACGGCGGGACCGGCAACAATTCGGGCACCCCGCAGCGGGGCGGCACAGCCACCATCGCCCTCGAAAGCGAGCTGCGAACCCTCGATCCGCTCGACTCATCTCTTCTGGTCGAACGCGAAGTGTTCTACAACATCTACGACTCGCTGTTCACGATCGATCCGTCGCTGAAGATCAAGGCAGGACTGGTCAAGACCTGGGACGTCTCGGACCCGATGAACTACAAGTTCACGCTGCAGTCCGGCGTCAAGTACCAGGACGGGACACCTTTCAACGGCGCCTCGGTCAAGGCCAACATCGAGCGCTACAAAACCGGCGCGAACTCGCGGCGCAAGTCCGATCTCTCGAGCGTGAGCAGTGTCGAGGTCGTCGACGACACCCACGTCACGTTCCACCTCAGCAAGCCCAACGCGACTCTGCTCGCCACGCTCGTCGATCGCGCCGGAATGATGCTTTCGATGGACGCCGTCGCCAAGGGCGGCGCCAACTTTTCTCTGGCTCCGGTCGACGCAGGCAGCGGTCCGTTCGCGTTCGTCGAGTGGAAGCGCAACGACCACCTGACCCTGAAGAAAAACCCTGGTTACTGGAGAGCAGGCCTTCCCTACCTCGACGGCCTCACGTATCGCGCGATCCCGGACGTCAACGCCATCCTGGCCGCGCTCAAGACCGGTGACGTCGACATCGCACGCGTTATCGGTGCCAAGGACGTTTCCGGCGTCAAGGTTGACTCGAGCTTGATCTATCGCGACACTCCCGCGATCGGCTTCAACGGCTTCGAGCTCAACACCGGTTCCGCGCCGTTCAACGATCCCGCCAAGCGGCAGGCGGTCGCCATGGCAGTCGACCGGTATGCCGTGCTGAAAAACATCAACTTCAACATCGGTGTCATTGCGTATGGTCCGATTCCCCCATCCAGCTGGGCGTTCGATTCGAGTGAAAAGGTCTTCGACCACGCCGACGCGCAGAAGGCCAAGTCGACGGCAACCGGTTTCACGTTCACCTTCAAGACCACGTCGGACCCCGTCAACCAGCAGCAGGCGCAGCTCCTGCAGTCGGAGCTGGCGCAGGCAGGGATCACGATGCAGATCCAAACTGAGGAATTCGCCACCTACCAGCAGGAATGCGCCAACCACCAGTTCCAGGCTTGCAACGTGAACTGGTCGGGAAGAATCGACCCTGACGGCAACATGTACGCGTGGTGGCACACGGGCGGCGATTTCAACGACAGCCTGTACAGCAACACGCAGGTCGACGGCTGGCTCGAGGATGCGCGGACCAACGCGGATCAAGCCAAGCGAAAGCAGGACTACGACAACGCGCAGAAGCAGATCGTGCAGGACGCTCCGTACGTTTTCACGACATTCGGCGTCAGCGCGCAGATCTCCGACACCAAGATCCACAACTTCACGCTGTATCCCGACCTGATGATCCGGATGGCGGAGGTCTGGAAAGGGTAACCACGCGACCGGCGAGGCGTCGGAGGACTGAAGGGCCTTGACGGCCTACGTCCTCCGGCGCTTGCTCCTGATGCTGCCGGTGGCATTCCTTGTCACAGTCGGGGTCTTCATGCTCATCCACCTGAGCCCGGGCGACCCTGCCCTGATCATCCTGGGCGAGGACCGTAGCCCGCAGGCCATCGCCCAGGTCCACCAGGAGCTCGGCTTCGACAAACCCCTGTACGTCCAGCACTTCATCTGGCTCAACCACATCGTGCGGGGCGACTGGGGTCGGTCGATCACCACCCACCAGCCGGTCGCCATCGCCATCACCGAACGGCTGCCGGCCACAATCGAGCTCGGCCTGACCGCGCTGGTGTGGTCCCTCCTGGTGGCAATTCCGCTGGGCACGATAGCGGCAGTGCGGCGCGGTTCCGCCGCGGACCAGATCGCCACCGGCATAACGGTGGCGGGCGTTTCGATCCCCAACTTTTTCATCGGGATCGTGCTGATCTTCGTGCTGTCCGTTTCCTTACGGCTCTTTCCGTTCGGTGGCTACGTGCCGTTTGCGCGGGACCCGCTGGAAAGCCTGCGCCACGTCGCGCTGCCGGCGATCGCGCTGGGCACGGCCGGCGCCGCGATCAACATGCGTTTCACCCGCTCGTCCATGATCGAGGTGCTCAACCAGGATTACATTCGCACCGCCCAGGCCAAAGGGGCCGGGTGGCGGCGGGTCGTGTTTGTGCACGCCTTGAAGAACGCCTTGATTCCCGTGGTCACCATCATCGGCCTGCAGATCGGGGGCATCATCGAGGGAGCGGTCGTCACAGAGACCGTGTTCACGTGGCCGGGCGTCGGCCGCCTCGCAGTCGAGTCGATCTTCAATCGCGACTATACCGTCGTGCAGGGCATCGTCCTGATCGCGGCCTTCTCTTACATGATCGCGAACCTGCTGGTCGACCTCGTCTACGCATGGCTCGACCCGCGGATCTCATTCGCGTGAGCAACGCATCTGCGATCGTCGCGGCACAGGGACCGATCCGCAGGACGCCGGTCGCATTGCTCGAGCTGGTCCGAACCCACCGGCGTGTGGCTGCCGCAGCGGTGCTGGTTGCATTCCTCTTCCTCGTCGCGGTCCTATCGCCCGTGATCTCGCCTCACGATCCGCTTGCCGTCAACGCCGACAACTCTTACCTGCCACCGCTGAGCCCAGGACACATCTTCGGCACGGATGA
>VBGE01000392.1 GCA_005880345.1 Chloroflexota bacterium
CATCGAGGCCGGTGTGAGCGCGGCGGACGCCCACCGCCTGCTGGCCCAGGAGCTCGCGGCGGGAGGGCTGCCGGCCGCGGGGGATACACGCAGACCCGCCGGCCCCATGGTGCTGATCGCCGAACGCGACGCGTATGCGGCGGGACTGGCCGAGTACTTCCTCCGCACCGAGGGCTACGAGGTGGCAATCGCGCTCGACGCCACCCAGGCCAAGCTCTACTTCGATGAGCTGGCCCCGCACATTGTGCTGGTAGACCTCCTGATCTCAGGGGGAGCGGGATTTCGCCTGGTCGCCGAGTTCAGCGCCGACGCGCGAGCGCAGGTGGTCGCCGTTTCGGCGCTCGGCAGCGCCGAAGAAGCGCTTCGCGCCGGCGCGGCCGCCTTCCTGCGCAAGCCACTCGAGCCGCTGACGCTGGTCTCGACGATCCGCGACCTCCTGGGCACGAGTGCCCTGGTGCGTCCCGCCGCTCAACCTTCAAGCATTCGTTGATCGAACGCCTGCCCACCGGCAACGAGAAGCTCGACGAGATTCTCAAAGGCGGGCTGCTCAAGAACTCGATCAACCTGATCGTCGGGATTCCCGGCAGCGGCAAGACGATCCTCAGCCAGCAGTTCGCGTTTCACAACGCCACACAGGAACATCCCTCTCTCTTCCTTTCCACGCTGTCCGAACCGCTCGACAAGATCCTCCGCTACGCCGAAGCCCTCAAGTTCTTCGATGCTGAAGCTGTCCGCGACCGCCGAATCGTGTACGAGGACCTGGGCCAGATCCTTGGCGAGCAGGGTCTCGAAGATGTGATCAGCGCGATCGACCGTTATCTCAAAGAGGTCAAGCCCGGCGTGGTCGTGATCGACAGCTTCCGCGCCTTTCACGCCCTCGCCAAGGATGAGACGACTTTCCGGCAGTTCCTGTTCGAGCTAACCCGCCGCCTCACGGCGAGCGCAACCACGTCGCTGTGGAACGCCCCCTACTCGAGAGAAGAGGCGGTG
>VBGE01000393.1 GCA_005880345.1 Chloroflexota bacterium
CACGAAGCCTCCTCGACCGAACCGGCGCAGGCGATAGCGGTCCTTGAAGCCTTTGCCCGTCCCGCGGGTGCCCTCCGGAAACACGAGCACGAGCTCGTCTCGCTCGAGCAGCCTTCGCGTGTCGTCCGGATGCCCCACCGCCTGGCCGGTGCGGCGCAAGAACCAGCTGAGCGCCGGCATGCCCATGAACTGGCTCGCCACCAGCGCACGCACGTGCCGTGGCCGCGAATGCTCGGTGAATACGGCGGTCTTGATCATCGTGCCATCCCACGGCAGGACGCCCGCGTGGTTGGCCACAAGCAAGGCGCGCCCTGATGACGGAACGTGCTCGACGCCCGTCGTCTCCACTCTCCAGTAGTCGCGATACAGCGCTTTGAAGGCGATGAGCAGGGATTCGGTCCACGCCGGGTCGAAGCCGAAGTCGTCGACCATGAAGTTCGGCCCGCGCCTTGCCAGCTCGCGCTGCTGGTAGACAAACTGGGCCACCTCCATCAGGCGATTCAGATCGATGACATCCCGCCCGGTGATGTCACGCAGGCGCGTCGACAGCTCGCCGAGTGCGCGCAGGGCGATGGTTGGCGCCTGCCGCTGCAGGCGGCGGATCGGCCTGGGCAGGCGGAAGCCCTGCCGCGGGGCCACGATCTCGGCCTTCTTGCTGGTGCGACGCCGCTCCTCGCGAGTTTCCTGGACGATCAATTCCGCCCTGCCGGCAGCTGCTGGCGCCTGCGCCGGCGCTGCTGCAGGAATACCTGGAGCTCGTATTCCTGCGGTGGCGAGGGCGGCTCGACGAGATCGACGTTCTTGCCGCTCGCCAGCGCGTCCATCGTCTGGCGGGTGCTGTAGGCCGGCCTCCAGCCGAGCTCCGATACAAGCCGCGTGCAGTCCATCACGACGCCGAACGACAGGATGTCGGCGAGATGCGCCGGCATCTCCACCCCGGCCAGCGCCTTCAGACCCAGGCGTGAGAGCCATCGACCATATGGAGGCAGCACGGGCGCGGGTCGGCCACCCATGATCCCAATCGCCTGGCTCAGGAGAATGACGCCGTCACCGGCGACGTTGAACACGCCAGGCCGCGCTCCAATGACCGACCGCACGACGGCCTCCGCCGCATCGTCCTCATGCAGCAGCTGCAGGCGCGGATCGAAGCCGGCGAATGTCGGCACGATCGGCAGCGACAGGTATCGGGCCAGCGTGGTGTCCTCGCTGACCCGCAGCCCAAGACGCAGGACCGTGACGCCGCAGTGTTCGTTGCGTAACGCAAACTCGCTGACGAGCTGCTCCATCTCCAGCAGGTCGCGCGTGATGCCGGACGCCGGCTTGTCCCAGTTCGTCATGTCCTCGCTGAAGAACGAGGGGTCGCTCGGGCTCGCGCCATAAACGACTGCGCTCGACTTCACGACGAGCCGGCGCACCGGGCTCGATGGCGCCGCGCATCCGACGAGCACGTTCATCGTCCCGATGACGTCGGTTTCGTGGATCGAGCGCTCCTCCGTCGGTGAGTCGACCATCACCGCAAGATGGACTGTCGCACCCGAAGAGAAAAGGCACCTGCGGCGCCAGCCGTCGGGCGACCTCAGCTCCGAGTGGGTTCGAGACGCCCGTCACGAGGACACGATGAGGGGAGAAGGGAGGCACTAGCTCCCCAATCTAAGGCAGTGGAGCTGAAGCCCGGATTTTTTCCGGGCGTCCCCAAACGTCAAGAACGTGCTCCGGACGACGCAAGTGGAATTTGGGGGGCACGCGGGGGGATCCTGATCCCCCCGCGCTTTTATGGATAGATTCCTCTAACCGTCGTGGCGTTGGCCACGCGCTGGACCGCCAGCGCATAGGCGGCCGACCGCATGTCGACGCGCTTGTTCACGGACGTGTGCAGGATCTCGTAGAACGCGCGCGTGATCACGTGGTGCAGCTTCGTGTTGATCTCCTCTTCCTCCCAGAAGAA
>VBGE01000076.1 GCA_005880345.1 Chloroflexota bacterium
GTAGTTGGCGGCGCGCCAGTAGGCGTGCATCAGACGAAGCTCTTCCGGGTCGAGCGGCTGTGTGCGCGCGATGTCGGGCGCCGTCCCCGGCCTGGTCTGGCTCGGCGTCATTTCCCCCACCTCCCATGATGCATGCTGGCGAGGTGCCAGGTCCGCACATCACCGACAGCGGCCGGAAGATCGTATACGCCAGTCGCCAGGTGGAAGGCCTGACCGGCTCCACGCGGTGTCCGCTCACGTGAGGCCGCTGCTGGTGATCGCGGCCCTCGAAGAGGAAGCCCATGAGCTCGTGCGGCGGATGCCGCGGTCAGAGAACGTCGGCCCGCGTCTTGCGATCTGGGAAGGCGACGGGTTGGTCGTGATGGTGGCCGGCG
>VBGE01000077.1 GCA_005880345.1 Chloroflexota bacterium
CCTCTCCACCCTCGCGGCCGACCCGGCCGCGAGCGAGAAGCTGCTCATCGCGGCCCGCCTCGAGTCGCGGGATGCCCATGCCGGCCTGGTGTTGACGGGTGATCAGATCGTGACGTCGAGGGCGACGCGCGATGCACTGATGCGCGAGTTTCCGGACGGTGTCTGCATCGACATGGAGACCGCGGCGCTCGCGCAGGTGGCACAGCAAAACGGAGTGCCGTGGACCGCGCTGCGCGTCATATCCGACTCGGCCGACGAGAGCTTTGACCTGCGCAAGGTGATGGGGCTCGGCGTCAGCACCGCCGCCAAGCTGTTCGAGAGCATCATTCAGACCGTGGCTGACGACCTGTGACCGACTCGTTGCGCTGGTTGCCCGCGACCGAGATTGTCGCGCGCAAGCCCGATCCACAGGCCGTGGTTGCCGCGCATCTCGAGGCCATCGATCGGCATGACGGACACGTTCACGCCTACATCTACGTCGACCGCAAAGCGAGGTCGACTTCGGGCGTGACCCTGGCGGTCAAGGACAGCCAGCCGGTCGCGGGCATGCCCTACACGTATGCGACGCCATCGTGGCGCGACCGGATCGCCGAGGAGGACGCCGTGCCGGTGGCGCGAGCAAGAGCAGCGGGCATGGCCGTCCTGGGCAAGACGAACATCCCGGAGCTCGCCGCCGCGATCGGAACGACCAACACGCTGTTTCCGGCGACGCAGAACCCATGGCGCGAAGGCATCACGCCTGGTGGCTCGAGCGGCGGCAGCGCTGCCGCGGTGGCGGCCGGGCTTTGCACGGTTGCGCTGGGCGGTGATACCGGCGGCTCGATCCGCATCCCAGCCTCCTGCTGCGGCGTGGTCGGCCTCCGCCCCACCCCCGACCGCATCCCATGCGAGGAGGTCGATGCGACCGTCCTGCAGTCGCGCGGTCCGATGACCCGGACGGTCGCCGATGCCCGGCTCCTGTTCTCTGTTCTGAGCGCGACCCGCCCCGACGGCGCCGAGCCCAAGCGCCGGTTTCTCGTCGGGATGGCCGACACCAGCTCGCTCGGCGCGGATCCGGCCTGCCAGGCCGCGTGCCGGCGCGCGGCCGCCGCGCTGGAGAAGGCGGGCCACGAGATCGAGGAGATCCCGTGGGACCCCGAGCCCGTGACGCAGGGCTACGGCGCGGTGCGGCGCGCGAGCATGGCGAGCTTCCCGGCGGACCTGTCGACGTTCGGGCCAGGCATTCAAAAGCTCGCCGCCGAAGGTCGGGGGCTTACCGCGATGGACTACTTCCACGCGTTTGAGAAAGCGACCGATGCGGCCAATCGCGCTGTCGGCGTTCCACTGCAGACCCGTTACGACTTTCTGCTCACTCCAACTCTGGGACTTCTCCCGATGCCCATCGATAAGGTGCCTGCCTTCCTCGGCGACGAGTGGGCGCGCTATGTGCAGTTCGTGCTGCCGGTGAGCTTCGCCCGGACGCCCGCCATCTCGATCCCAGCCGGGCTGCACGACGGGCTGCCCGTCGGCGTGCAGCTGGTCGGGCAGTTGGCTCAGGAATACGACCTCCTCGCGTTCGCCGAAGAGCTCGAGCGGATGCCCGGCTTCGGTTTTCAACGCCCCCCGCAGGTGGACGGATGAAGGCTCAGCGCGTCGACATGTTCGTCTGCCCTTCGGCCACTCCTGCCGACACTTCCGGCCTGCAGCAGCTCGCCGACTCCGGCAAGATCCGGCCGGACACGCTGGTCGCGCTGGTCGGCAAGACCGAGGGCACGGGCTTTCACGACGACTGGGGTCGCGTGTGGGCCGACGTGGCGCTGCGCGACTGGACGGCCCGGTTCCTTGGCATCCCCGTGGACGAGGTGGCGAAGCAGGTTATCTTCGTCCTGTCCGGCGGCTGCCCCGGCGTGATCACGCCGCACATCGCGGCGGTGACGCGCGAATGGGTTGACGTTCCGGACGGCGAGAGCCGGGGCGACAAGAGGCTCGTCGTCGGCAGGTCTGGATCGGAAGCGATCGCGCCGGAGGAGGTCGGGCGCATGGGCATGATCCGCAAGGTGGCCGAGGCAACCCATCGCGCGATGTCGGACGCGGGTCTGACCGATCCCAAGGACGTGCACCTGGTGATGGTCAAGGTGCCAGGGCTGACCACGGCCAGCATCCGAGACGCCGAATCGCGGGGCACGACCGTTGTCTCGCACGACCTCACCTTCGGCCCCGAAGGCGCGGGAGTGTATGCCAACGACGCAGCGGCTCTCGGCGTGGCGATGGCCCTGGGCGAGGTGCCCGAGTCATCGCTGTCGGACGATGTCGTGCGCCGCAACTGGGATCTCTATTCCGAAGTGGCGATGACGTCTTCCGGGGGCGAGAAGCGACACGGCGAGGTCGTGGTGTTCGGCAACTCGAGCGGGTCTCAGAGCCCGCTTGTGATCGGGCACTCGGTGACCAGGGACTTCATCGACGCCCAGGGGGTGCGCGACGCGCTGCGCTCGGCCGGGATCCGTTTCCAGGACGGCCTGCCCGACGAAGCTGACCTGGATCGCCTGATACACGTCTTCGCGAAGTCGGTCATCCCTGGCAGCGACCAGATTCGCGGCCGCCACATCACCCTGCTGGACGACGCCGACGCGTATCAGATCGGGAAGGCGCTCGGCGGCATGCTGGTCGCCTCGGTCACGGGTCGCACCACCAACTACGTCAGCGGCGGTGAGCGCAACTCACACCAGGGCCCACCGGGGGGCAACATCGTCGCCGCGGTCGTGAGGGCCGACTAGAAACATCCCTTGTTCGGATAGTCCGGACTATCCGAGGTTTTGCTCCGTGAACTGCCACGTATGTCCGGACTATCCGGGGTTGAGGCTTCGAGACAGCTCGTACAGCTTTAGCGGCGAGAGCGGCATCTCTGTGATCGGCATCCCGGTCGCTTCTTCGATCGCCGAAGCCAGCACTGCACCCACCGGGATCACCCCGGCCTCCCCGGCGCCCTTCACGCCCAGCGGGTTGAGGGGCGAGGGCGTCTCGATGTGGTCGATCTCGATGGGCGGGATCTCCGTCGCGTAAGGCATGAGGAACTCCATGAACGACGCGTTGCGCAGCTGCCCATCAGCGTCGTAAGCGAGCCGCTCGTAGAAGGCGCCGCCGATACCCTGCGCCACGCCGCCCTCGATCTGCCCCTGCAGCACCAGCGGGTTGATCACGCGCCCGCAGTCGTGGACGACCACGTATCTCAAGATCTCGAGCCGGTATGTCTTCGGGTCGACGCGCACATACGCGGCGTGGCAGCCCGACGCCCAGGTCGATCCGGGCGGGCTGTAGTAGCCGGTGGCTTCCAGGCCGGGCTGCTCTCCCTCCTGCAGGGGAGGACCGGGCCGAGGCCTGGCCGCGAACTGGGTCGCCGCCTCGGTGCCTCCGCCAAACGCATACCGGACCGGGTTGGCCAGGACCGCGACCGCTGCCAGCGGCATGCCCCGATCCGGCGAGCCCTTGACGCGCACCCGACCGTCAACCAGCTCGAGGTCGTCGGGGTTGGCCTCGAGGTGCTCGGCGGCGATGTGCTTGGCCTTGCCCGCGACCATGCGCGCCGCCACGTGCATCGCGTTGCCGGCCGTGACGGCGCCGCGTGAGGCAAAGGTCCCCACTCCCCAAGGAAACCGCCGCGTGTCGCCGCTCGTCACCTCGACGTCGGCCACGTCCACCCCCAGCTCGTCAGCGACGACCTGCGCCCATACCGTCGCGTGCGCCTGGCCCTGGCTGGGAATTCCGGTCGCAGCGACGACCTTCCCCGACACGAGGACCTGCACGTGCGCACCTTCATATGGGCCGACGCCTGTGCCCTCGACGTAGATCGCCAGCCCCATGCCCACGCCGTCGCCCTCGGGCCGCGGGCCAAGCAGCACCAATGCCCGGTCCAGGAGCTCCGGATAGTTGCCGCTGTCGTAGACAACCGTGTTGCCGTCCTGCCAGGCGACTCCGACTTCGTATGGAAAGGCGTGGGGAGGTATGAGGTTGCGCCGGCGGACCTCGATGCGGTCGAGCTTCAGCTCGGCGGCGATGGCGTCGAGCGTCCGCTCCATGACGAAGCACGCGTGCGGCCTGCCCGCGCCCCGGTAGGGTGACGTCGGCGTTGCATTCGTATACACGTCGCGAAAACGGACGCGGTAATTGGGGATGCGATACGGGCCCGGGACCTGCGCCGCCGTGATGATCGGCAGGATGATGCCGTAGGGCGTGTAGGCGCCTGCGTCGTGGATGAAGTCGTCGCTGAGCGCCACGACGCGACCTTCATCGTCGAAGCCGACCTCGACCTCGTGGACCTGACCGCGCTCCTGGTTGACGGCGGTGAAGTGCTCCTGCCGATCTTCCGTCCACTTCACCGGCCGCCCGAGCTGCATCGCCGCGTACGGGACCAGCAGCTCGTCCGGGTAGAAAAGCATGATCTTCGGCCCGAAGCCTCCACCGACATCGGGCGCGATGACCTCGACGTTTGACTCCGGCAGTCCGAACAGGACGGCCAGGCCGCCTCGGATCGATGTCGGCGATTGGGTGGAATCGAACACGGTGAGCTTGCGCTCCGCGGACAACCACCTCGCCCACACCGCGCGTCCCTCCATCGGGCTGGCGGCGCCGCGCTCGTAACGCAGGCTCAACTTCTTGCGATGAGCCGCGCCGGCCAACGCCTTGTTCACGTCGCCGACCTCCTGCACCATCTCCGCCGCGACGTTGCCTGGGACGTCGTCATGCACGAGACGCTCGGCGCGCGCCGCGACCTCGGGAGTGATCACGACCGGCAGCGGCTCGTACTCGACCTGCACCAGCTCGGCTGCATCCTCGGCCAGGTACCTGCTCTCCGCGATCACGAAGGCCACCGCCTCGCCTGCGTACCGGACGACATCGGAGGCGAGGCAGCGCTGGGTCCGGCCGTGCGTGAGATTGGGATGCGGGATGAGCAGAGGCAGATCGACGCCGCCAAAGGGCAGATCAGCCGCGGTGTACACGGCGACGACGCCGGGCATCTGGCGCGCGGCGCTCACATCGATCGAGGTGATGCGCGCATGCGCGTGCGGCGAGCGGACGAAGCAGCACTCGAGCGCGCCTTGATCGATGTCGTCCGTGAAGCGGCCGCGCCCGCGCAGCAAGCGGTCATCCTCGACCCGCTGCACCGGAGCGCCGAACCAGCGAGTCGTCACTTGCTCAGCTCGACGGCCCGGGTCACCGCCCGGCGGATCGACGCGTAGCCCGTGCACCGGCACAGGTTGCCGGCGATGCCTTCGTCGATCTCCTGCGCGCTCGGCTTTGGATGCTGGGCCAGCAGCCCGACCACCGACATGACGAAGCCCGGCGTGCAGAAGCCGCACTGCAGCGCGTGAGATTCGTGAAAGGCCTGCTGCACGGGATGCAGCGGACCGCTGTCTCGGGCGAGGCCTTCGATCGTGGTGACGTCGTGGCCCTCGGCCTGGACCGCCAGCATCAGGCATGAGCGCACGGGCGCGCCGTCGAGGAGGACCGTGCAGCACCCGCACACGCCGTGCTCGCACCCGACGTGCGTTCCGGTCAGGCCGAGCTCGTGGCGCAGATGGTCGGACAGCAGAAGTCGCGTGTCTGCAGGCGCGGGATGATCGACTCCGTTGACCCTCACGCCGCGAAGGCCCGTTCCACGAGGACTCGGACGAGGTGAAGCCGGAATTCCGGCGTCGCCTCCAGGTCACCGCTGGGCTCCAGGCCTGCGGTCGGGTTGGAGGGGTCCGCGAGCACCGGGGTCGGCGCCACGCCGAACAGGGCAAGGATCTCACCGGTGCGCACCACGCCGGCGAGCGCGAAATCGCCGTGGCGGCGCGACTCCTCGAAGATGGCGAACCTGTCGACGAGCTCCGGAAACCACGCCTCGACCAGCACCTCGTCCGGTGCGATCGCCGTCTCGAACACGCCCTTGAACAGCTGCTCCGCGGCGATCAACCGCTCGCCGCGGACCGACCGAACCATCACGTGGCCGCCCAAGGCCAGCAGGACCGCGGGCAGCTCCGAGGCGGGGTCGGCGTGGGCGATGCTGCCGCACATCGTGCCGCGATTGCGGATCACGCGATGGGCGACCAGGCGCACCGCTTCGGTCAGCAGCGGGCAGATGCGCGCCGCCTTGCGCGAGTCCTCGACGTCCGCCTGCCGCACCAGAGCCTGCACCGCGATGCCGCCATCCCGTTCGTAGATCCGGTCCAAGTCCTCGACCCGGTTGATGTCAACCAGATGCTGGGGCCGCGCGAGGCGGAAGTTGAGCAGCGGGATGAGCGACTGGCCGCCGGCCAGCA
>VBGE01000391.1 GCA_005880345.1 Chloroflexota bacterium
GGATCGCTGATCGTCGAGAGTATCGCGCTGCTGGTGATCCAATCGGCTGCTCTGTGGTGGCGGCGCAAGCAGCCTCTCGGTGTCCTGCTGATCGTCGTCATCGCGCAGGTCGCGGCCTGGATCGTCAACCCCGAGCGCGAGCCGTCCGGCCCGGCGCTCGCCTTCGCCGTCTACGCGGTCTCGGTCTACGACCCCAGGCCGGTCCGCCTGTGGGTCGCCGGCGCCGCGATCGCGATCATCCTGGCCGCGGTCGCCCTTCTGCTGCTGGGTGATTTCGCCGCCGCGCGGACCATCATCCCGGCCGGCGCTGTTTCGCTGGTGGCGTGGGTGATCGGCGACTACATGCGGTCGCGCCGCACCTTCTTCTCCGAGCTGGTGGCGCGGCATCAGAAGGAGCGTGAGCAGGCGGCCGAGGAAGAAAGGTTGAGGATCGCGCGCGAGCTGCACGACGTGGTCGCCCACAACGTCAGCGTGATGGCGATCCAGGCAGGAGCGGCGCGAGTGTCGGGCAGCAGCGGATCCGAAGCGCTCGAGTCGATCGAGCAGGGCGCGCGGGAAACGCTGGCCGAGCTGAACAAGCTGCTGGGCGTGCTGCGCAAGAGCCCGGGCGCGCCCGAGATGACGCCGCAGCCCACGCTGAACGAAATCGACACGCTGCTCCAGCCCGCTCGCGACGCGGGTGTCGACGTAACGCTGAAAGTGACAGGCGAAAGGCAGCGCGTTTCGGTGGCGGTGGACCTGTCCGCGTACCGCATCGTCCAGGAGGCCATCACCAACGTGCTGAAGCACGCCAACGCGAGCCGCGTCGAGGTGCTGATCGCCTACGCGCCCGATGTGGTCAA
>VBGE01000078.1 GCA_005880345.1 Chloroflexota bacterium
CGAGGCGGCTCGCCGCGCCCGTGTCGGCCGCCTGGTCCACGTCTCGACGGCCGACGTCTTCGGACCTGACCACAACGCCCGGATCAACGAGAAGTCCGTCGTCAAGCCGGCCCACGCCTACGAGCGCTTGAAGCTGGCGGAGGAGGAATGGCTGCTCGAGAACGCGGCCGACCTGGAGCCAGTCATCTTGCGGCCCGCGCGTGTCTTCGGCGAGGGCGAGGACTGGATCACGCCTCGCCTCATGGCGGCCATGGTGCGAGGCCGGGTGTGGCTGCCGGGCGGTGGGCGCGCCAAGCAGACTTTCGTCGCGGCCGAGGACGTGGGCCGCGCCTGCCTCGCCGCCTCCGATCGCGGCCGGCCTGGCCACCGATACCTCGTCGGCGGCTTCGACTCGACTTGGCGCGACTTCCTCGTTTCAGCCGCGCGGGCGGTCGGGTTTGCGGCGGACATCGCGTCGGTGCCCTACGACATCGCGTTTCTGCGCGCGCTGGGCGTAGAGACGATGACTCCGGAGGGCGCGGTCGTCTGGCCGGGCACCTACGCGGTGGACGTCATCGCCAAACCTCGCTACTACGACGACTCTTACTCCCGGCGCGAGCTGACGTGGTCGCCGTCGGTCGGCAGCCTGGAGCAGGACATCCCCGCGATGACGCCGTGGCTGAACCGGCTGCCGGAGGTGGCGAGCGCCCTGGCTCAGGCGCCCCTTCAGACGGGGGCTACTTCACCGCCAGGCAGATAAAACAGGTTGCATGCAGGCCGGATTTACTCCGGCCGTCCCAGACGTCCTCCCTTCCTACCCACACCCAGCGTCGCTGGGCAGAGGAGGGGGTCCCGCGGGGGAGGACAACTGTCCTCACCCGCGCTATTTAACCGCCAGGCAGGTGATGGTTTTGAAGACGCCGTCGATCTTCTGGATCTTGTCGACGATCAGCGAGCCGATGGAATTGACATCGGGCGCCTCACACACTGCGATGACGTCGTACTCGCCGGTGACCCAAATCAAGTCGTGGACGGATGGAGCTAAAGGTACTACCGAACCTTTCCCTTCTTCGACCTCACTTGCTTCGGGCGCGCCTTCTTCCTTCTCTTGTCCGCGAGGTGCTGAGCCAGCTTCTTCAACCCCGGGTTGACCGACACGACCTTCGGCCCGCGCACCTTCTTGTCCCGCGCCTTCGCGCGAGCGCTCTCGCGCGGCGCCACGCTGTCGAGCTCGTCGCTCATGACTGTGGGGCGGGCGGCGCAGCCGGATAGGCATACGTCGCCGGCGCGTAGTCGACGTCCATGCGGCGGAAGGCAAGGGTCCAGTACGTCGAGCTCTGCGCGGCCAGGAACCCGGCGACGACCAGGAAGATGGGGAAAAGGACGATGACGCCCAGCGCGACCAATGGCCACGCGGGCCCACTGGACGAAGAAAGCACGGCGGCCACGACGATGGGCACGACCAGGAGCGCGCTGAAGCACGCGAGGATGACGCCGACGACAAGGCCGACCGCAATTGAAAGCAGCCACACCAGGAGGAAACGGCCGAGGCGTTTGAACAGCAACCCGTGGGCGCGCCGAAGCGCAGCCACCGCCTTCAGCTCTTCGAGCACGACCGCCCGGTTGCCGAAGCGATCCAGGAAGAACAGATATGTCGCGTAGATGATCCACACGAGAACGAGAACGAAGGCTGAGAGGGCGAGGGCCAGGACCGCGGCCGCCTGACCCTTGACGATTGCAATCAAAAGGCCGGCGATCCAACCGAACGTGAGCACGAACAACGGGAGGTAGAGCGCGACCACGAGCAGCCGAAACCGCACGATGGTCCACACCGTGTGGAGGCCCGACGTCCATGCCTGGCCAAGTCCGAATGGGCGCTCGGCGTCGTGCTCGGCCGATGCGCGAACGGTCGCGCCCTCGCAGACCCCAGCCAGGATGAAAAAGGCGACCACCAGCAGGAGCCACGCAAGTCCGATGGCGGCGATCAAGCCGGCGTGGTCGTTGACCCACGTCGAAACCTGGCTCGCGACGGTCGCCGGGTTCCCCTTCATGCGCTGGGAGTAACTGAAGCTGAAGCTCGTGCCGCCCTCACCCGCGAACAAGGCGATCAGCCACAGATATTTGTGCTTCCACGCGATGGTGAACGAGCGCGTGACGATGTCCCAGTAGGGCACGTGTCTAGAAGGTCGCGGGGACGATCGCCCGCTTGTGGATACCGGTGCCGAGCAGCTTGCCTCCCTCGCGGCACTCGACCTCGAAATAGAGCTTGTTGCCCTTGACCTCCGTCAGGCGCGTGGTGACCACGATGGTGCTGCCGGGAGCGGTCGGCGCCAGGTGCCTGACGTGAACCTCGTAACCGACGGATGTGTGGCCTTCCGGCAGCAGGCGTTCTATCGAGCGATGGCTGGTGATCTCCATGAGGCCGATCATCGCGGGAGTGGCAAAAGTGCCCTTGCCACCGACGTGGTGGGTGAGGAGATCGCCGTCGACGACCCGCTCCAGGCGTCCTTCCAGGCCCGGCTTGATGCCTTCGACAGTGTCCACCAGATAGATTGTCCCCAATGACGCTGGCGCCCGCCGTACGCAAGGCGATCTTCCCGGCCGCGGGTCTGGGGACGCGCTTCTTGCCTGTCACCAAAGCTCAGCCCAAGGAGATGCTGCCTCTCGTCGACAAGCCGACCATCCAGTACGGCGTCGAGGAGGCGATCGCGAGCGGTATCGAGCAGGTGATCATGGTCACCGGCGGCGGGAAGCGCGCCATCGTCGACCACTTCGACCGCTCGCTGGAGCTGGAGCATTACCTCGAGGAGCGGGGCAAGAGCGACCTTCTGCACATCCTCAGCGAGGTGGACGACCTCAGCAACCAGGTCGACATCCTGTACATCCAGCAGAAGGAACCTCTTGGCCTCGGCCACGCGGTGTGGACGGCGCGCCGGCTGGTCGAAGGCGAGGCTTGTGCCGTGCTCCTGGCGGACGACGTGATCCTCGGCGAGGAGCCTTGCCTCAAGCAGCTGATCGACGCCCATCGCAAGACGGGCGCGTCGGTGATCGCGGTGCGACGCTTTCCGCGCAGCGAGATCGCCCGGTACGGAGTGGTGGTGACGAATGGCAGCAATGGCCGCATCCACGAGGTGACGGACATGGTGGAGAAGCCGGAACCCGGGACCGAGCCTTCAGATCTCGCCATCCTGGGCCGTTACATCCTGGCCCCACCCGTTTTTGAAGAGCTGGACCGGGTCGAGCCGGGCAGCGGCAAGGAGATCCAGCTGACCGACGCCATCCACCGGGTCCTGGGCCAGCACCCTGTGGTGGCCCTGGAGTTCGAGGGCGACTACTACGACACTGGCACCGTCCCCGGCTACCTGAGAGCCAACCTGATGCTCGCCATGAAGCGGGAGGGGCTGCGCGAGGAGCTCATTCCCCTACTCCAGGAGCTCCTGGAAACCTCCCCCGGGAGTCGCTCTCGCCGGGCCCTATAATCGGTAGACGCTCTATGAGCCGATTCCCCGCCCGAGTGATTTACCTATGGCTGTTTCAGGACGAAGAAGATTCGACGACGAGAAAGTTGTTCGCTATGAGACCGCGGAGAAAGACTTCGAGGTCGAAGTCTCGCGCACCCTCAACAAATGGTGCGTCACCGTCTACCAGCAGCCGGACCGCCAGATCCTGGTCCAAGACTTCTTCCCGGAGCGTTGGAAGGCGCTCGCGCGGGCGCAGGACTTCATCCGGATCCTGAACCAGCGCAAGAAGAAGGAAGAGGAAGGCGCCTCGTCCGACGAAGACTACTAGCGCCCAGTAGAATCGACGACTCGTGAACTGGGCAGTGCTGCGTCGGGAGTGGGGGGCGGTCACGTTCGTGCTGACTGTGCTCGTTGGCATCATCGTGGTGCCGCTGGCGCTCTACTTCACCAACCAGGGACCCGCGGCCATCGTCACACCGGGCCTGACCACCAGCAGCAGCGCTCGCGCGAGCAGCGCGCAGACCGTTTCGCCGGCCCGCTCGCCGTCGCCGTCTCCCTAGCGCTTCACCTAGCCGCTAACTCCCCACAGGAGCCGTTCGCCGTTCGGCTGGACGATCTTCTGCAGGGGCAGCGCAAATTCCGCGATCGACTTGCGGTCGGCGGCGACGCGCATCTCGATGACGTCGGAGAGCCGCAGATGCGCAACCACCGCGCAATCGCGCAGAAACGTGAAAACAACAGGTCGGACGAGGTTGAGCACGTAGTCGGCGATCCGCGCGCCATCGGACAGCTCCTGGCCGGCGACGCTGCGATCCCGAAACGCGAAGATCACGACCTCGTCGCTCAACATCACGGGGTCCGTCCAGGTGTAGGTGCTGGGATGGGACTCGCTGAGCAGCTGCAGCATCTCGGTCAGGCGGCGCAGGGGTGACTGCGGTCCCTCGAAGAGCAGCGGCACGTCCTGCTGCCGCTCGTTGAAGCTCTGCGCCCGGTACTGCGCGGTGAAGCCGAGATCGGAGATGCCGGCAAACGGCGCCGGGACCTTGATCGACATCTCGCCGAGGTGTGAGTTGCTGGGGCGCATGCTGGAACCTGACTCTTCCATGTCGTATTAACGCACGGGTGGCTACCGAAAGTCTCCTACGGATGGCGTAATCGAACGAGAATGAGTTCGCCGTGCCTCTGACCGGGATCCGAGTGCTGGACCTGACCCGGCTCCTGCCAGGCGCGTACTGCACACAGCTACTGGCCGACATGGGCGCCGAGGTCGTCAAGGTCGAAGAGCCTGGCAGTGGCGACTACATGCGATGGACCCCGCCTCTGGTCGACGGCCAGTCGGTCATGTTCAACGCGATCAACCGCCGCAAGAAGAGCGTCACGCTGAACCTCAAGTCAGAAGAGGGACGCCAACTGCTGCTGGGGTTGGTCGAGAACGCCGACGTCCTCGTCGAAGGCAACCGGCCTGGCGTGATGGATCGCCTCGGCCTCGGCTGGCCGGTGTTGCACGCGAGGAATCCCCGCCTGGTCATGTGCTCGATCACGGGCTACGGCCAGGACGGGCCGTTTGCGGCGCGCGCCGGACACGACCTGAACTACATGGCGACTGCGGGGGCGCTCGGCCTCAACGGCGAGCGCGGCGGCCCGCCCCTCCCGCTGTCGGTGCAGGTCGCGGACATCGGTGGCGGAGGACTGCAGCCCGCGGTCGCGATCCTTGGGGCACTCGTCGCGGTGCAGCGTGGCGGCGAAGGTCGATGGATCGATTCGTCGATGACCGACGGCGCGGTGGGATGGCTGGCGCTCGTGTTCGCGGCGCATGCGGCGGGAGAGCGGGTCGCCAGGGGCGACCAGCGACTTGCGGGCCGGTACCCGTGCTACCGCGTCTATGAGTGCCGGGGCGGCGGTTACTACAGCGTTGCCGCTCTCGAGCCAAAGTTCTGGACAGCCGTGTGTGAAGCGCTCGCGCGACCGGACCTGGCCGACCTGCAGTACTCCGAAGACCTCGACGCGCAGAAACAGCTGGAGAAGATCTTCGCGACCAAGACGCGCGACGAGTGGCAGGAGGTTCTTGCCGGCTTCGATGCGTGTTGCGAGCCGGTCCTCGACCTCGACGAAGTCGCGTTGCATCCGCAGATCGCCGCGCGCGGCGTTCTCGCTCCACGAACCGACCCGGTGCCCCTGCTGGGCGAACACTCCGCCGAGATCCTGGCCGCCGCCGGGGTCGACGCCGCTCGACTTGCGGACTTGCGGAAGAGAGGAATTACCTAGCGGGCGAGATGTCCGCCCACAGCTTCTCGACCTGGGCGCGCGTCTTGTCTCGGTCCCCGCTGTTGTCGACCACGTGCTGGGCGCGGCTGCGCTTCTCGTCGATCGGCATCTGCGCGGCGATGATGGAGCGAGCGAGCTCCTGGCTCAGGCCGCGGCCGTCGACGAGCCGGCGCAGCTGCACCCGCGGCGGGACGTACACGAGCACCACGTCTGAGTAAAGCGGCTCCAGACCGTTCTCGAACAGCAGCGGCACGTCGTGGATCACGACGCTCGACCCATCCCTGTCGGCCTCCGCGGTTCGGGCCGCCATCCACTCACGCACGAGCGGGTGCACGATCGCGTTGAGACGCCTCCGGGCGCTCTCGTCGTGGAAGACGAGCTCACCCAATTTCGCGCGGTCGATCTGTCCGTTGCGTACGACGTCCGATCCGAACTCGGCCACCACCGCGTCGAACCCCGGGTTACCCGTCGCGTAGACCGCGTGGCTCGCCTCGTCCGCGTCGACGATGGCCGCGCCCAGCTCGCGGAACATGCCCCCCACCGTCGACTTTCCGGACCCCGCGCCGCCCGTCAGCCCAATGAGCTTCAATTTGCAGAAGTGGCTGACGAGGACAAATTCGACGCGGTCGTCGTCGGGGCCGGCCCGGCGGGCACCGCGGCCGCGATCACCATGGCCAAGGCCGGGCTGCAGGTCGCGCTGCTCGAGCGCGGCGCCAAGCCCGGTTCCAAGAACGTCATGGGCGGCATCCTCTACAACTACTACCTCGAGGAGATCGTAGGCGAGGCCTGGAAGGAAGCTCCGCTCGAGCGGCCGATCATCGAGGAGCGCCGCTGGCTGATGACGCCTGAGGCGGCGATCAGCTTCGACTACAAGAACATCCGCAACCGCGAGCATCCGCATTCCTTTTCCGTGCTGCGCGCCCGGTTCGACGCGTGGTTCGCCGAGCAGGCGGAAAAGGCGGGCGCGATGGTGGTGCCGGAGACGGTCGTCGACCGGCTCATCACCCGCAACGGCCGTGTCGTCGGAGTGGGGACCGGTCGCGGCGACGACGTCTATGCAGACGTGACGATCATCTGCGAAGGCGTCGGGCTCGGCACCGGCCTGCTCGAGAAGACGGTGATCAACGGCAAGCCGCTGCGCCGCAAGCTGCGGCCTGACGAGGTCGCGATGGCCGTGAAAGAGATCATGCAGCTCGACCCGGGCCTCATCGAGGAGCGCTTCAACTGCGAGTCGGGCGAGGGCTGCACGGTCGAGTGCTTCGGCGACTCGACGATGGGCATGTCGGGTTTCATGTTCATCTACACGAATCACGACACGCTCTCCGTCGGCGGTGGCGCGCTGCTCAGCGAGCTGAACAAGACACTGCGCAGCCCCAACGACCTGATGGAGCATTTCAAGAAACACCCGGCGATCAAGCCGCTGTTGCGCGGCGCCGAGACAGTGGAATACCTGGCGCACCTGATTCCGGAAGGGGGCTATCGAGGCATACCGAAAGTTTCCGGGCCGGGTTATCTCGTGTGTGGAGACGCCGCGATGCTCTCCAACCCCGTGCACCGCGAAGGCTCGAACCTGGCGATGGAGTCGGGCAGGCTCGCCGGCGAGACGGTCGTGCACTGCAAGGAGATCGGCGACTTCTCCACGCGCAGGCTGGCCGAGTACAGGGGCAAGCTCGACCACTCCTGGATCATGGCCGACATGAAGAAGTACGACAAAGCGGTGCCGCTGCTCGAGCACAATCCGCAGCTGCTCACCAAATATCCGCGTGTCCTCGATGCCGCCCTCGACGAGTTCTTCCGCGTCGACGGAACGTC
>VBGE01000009.1 GCA_005880345.1 Chloroflexota bacterium
TCATCCTCGGGCCGGCCACCGCGGGCGCGATCCTCAGCGCCGTCCTCCTCGGTCAGTTCTTGAGCACGATAGACAGATCTCGCGTCCTGGCCGGTTCGCTGCTGGCCAATGGAGCCACGCTCGTGGCGCTGGCCGCGGTGCCCCAGGCGATGCACCACTTTCCCGACCTGCAGGTCCACAACCGGATCACCGGGGCGACGTTCAGCTTCCTGCTCGGCATCGAGTTCGGGGCGATCCTCATCCCCGCCATCACCTACCTGATGGAGTCGACCAGCGACGCCATCCGGGGCCGCATCTTCGCCCTGCTCTACATGGTCATCAACGGCGTGTCGGCGATCCCGGTCCTTCTCGCCGCGGCCCTCGCCGACAGCATCGGCACGGCGCAAGTGCTGGGCGGTCTTGGGGTGCTGCTGCTGGGTGGCGGGGTAGGCGTCATTGCCGGCGGGCTGCACGTAAGCGCGCCACAACCAGAACCAACGCAATCAGCAAAAGGACCGTGAGGCCGCCGATCCCGACCGCGCGGATGATCGTCTCCAGGAGTGGAAGGTTGTTGCCGAGGATGTAGCCGGCCACTCCGACCGCGGCAGCCCACAGCAGTCCGCCCACCGCGCTGAATACCTGAAACCGCCAGAACGGCATGCGCGCCATGCCGGCCAGCATCGAAGCCCAGGTTCGCAAGCCGAGCACAAATCGCGCCGTGATCACCGCCTTGTCGCCGTGCCGCGCGAAGAACAACTCGGCATGCGCCAGGTGCTCTGGCCTGATGTGAAACAGGTGCCCGAACCTCTCCACGAAGGGCCGGCCGCCTCGATAGCCCAGCAGGTAGCCGAGGTCGGCGCCCGCGGTCGCGCCGAGAAAGCCGAAGAGGATGACCAGCGCCAGTGAGTGGTGGCGGATCGCCGCCCACGCCGCCGCGGCGAGCAGCAATGCCTCGCCGGGAAACGGCACGCCCGAGCTTTCGATCAGGATGCCGAGCCCGGCGGACGGATAGCCGAGCGCGTCGACGATTGCGGGCCAATTCACGCTCGCTCCTCCCCATTCATGGGGAGGTGTCGCCGAAGGCGACGGAGGGGCTGACTCATCGAACACAAGGCGGTTCATATACTGGACGACCCCATGGCCGGATACGGCGACCACGAGGTCAGCGACGATCCCCTCCAGATCCTGCGGCACTCGACCGCGCATCTGCTCGCGGCCGCCGTCACCGAGCTCTACCCCGGCGTGAAGTACGCGATCGGCCCGGCGATCAAAGAGCCGCCAGGCTTCTACTACGACTTCGACTTCGGCAAACAGGTGTCGGACGCGGAGCTGCCGGCCATCGAGTCACGCATGCGGCGGCTGGCGAACGCAGACATTCCTTACGTTCATGAGGTTCTGCCGCGCGAGCAGGCCATCGAGGAGTTTCGCAAGCGCGGGCAGGACTACAAGCTCGAGCTGATCGCGGACAAGGTCTCCGGGGATGGCGTCAGCGTCTACCGCACGGGCGATTTTCTGGACCTGTGCCTTGGCCCGCACGTCAGGTCGACCCGAGACATCAAGGCTTTCAAGCTGCAGCGGATCTCGGGTGCCTACTGGCGCGGCGACGAGAAGCGCCCGCAGCTGACCCGCATCTACGGCACCGCGTGGCAGACGCAGCGCGAGCTCGACGACTACCTGAAGTTCCTCGAGGAGGCCGAGAAGCGAGACCACAAAAAGCTCGGCAAAGATCTGAAGCTCTTCACGGTCGACGACCGCGTCGGGCCGGGCCTGCCCCTGTGGCTGCCGGATGGCGCGACCATCCGCCGAGAGCTGGAGCGATTCATCGTCGACGAGGAGCTGATGCGCGGGTACCTGCATGTGCGCACGCCGGATGTCGCGCGGCTCGACCTGTACCGCCAGAGCGGGCACGCCCAGCTCTATGCGGAGTACATGTATCCGCCGATGCGGTTTGAGGACGGCGAGGAGCTCGAGCTCCGGCCCGTCAACTGCCCACACCACATCGTCGTGTATCAGACCGAGCTGCGCAGCTACCGCGACCTGCCGCTGCGCATCGCGGAGATCGGCAATAACTGGCGCTACGAGCGCTCGGGCACCCTGGCCGGAATGAATCGGGTCCGAGCATTTGCCCTCAACGACGCGCATATCTTCTGCACGCCCGAGCAGCTGATGGACGAGGTCAAGGGCGCCATTGACCTCGCGCTGTACTTCTCGAAGGTGCTCGGCATCGACGAATTTTCCTACCGCCTCTCGACGCGGGACGACGTCAAGGACAAGTGGCTCGGCACCGAGGAGCAGTGGGAGGAGGCGCAGGCGGCGTTGGCCGAAGCCCTCGAGTCGATGGGGCAGACGTACGAGGTGGGGAAGGGAGAGGCGGCCTTCTACGGTCCGAAGATCGATTTCCAGGTGCGCGACGCGCATCGCCGGGAGTTCACGAACTCCACGGTGCAGGTGGATTTCCAGCTGCCCCAGCGGTTCGAGCTCGAGTACGTGGCCGAGGATGGGGCACGCAAGCGTCCTGTGATGGTGCATCGCGGGGCAGCCGGGTCGATGGAGCGGCTGTTCAGCTACCTCATCGAGCGCTACGCCGGCGCTTTCCCCACGTGGCTGCATCCGACGCAGGTCGTCGTCACGCCGATCGCCGACGCGCACAACGAATACGCGCAGGAGGTGGCTGCTCGCCTGCGTGCGTCACGGGTCCGGGTCGAGGTCGACCGCCGCTCGGAGCGCCTTGACCGCAAGATCCGTGACGCGAAGCTCAAAAAGGTGCCGTATGTCGCAGTCGTGGGCGGCAAAGAGGTGGAGTCCGGGCACGTCAACGCCCAGAACCGCGCGGGGGAGAAAGTCGACATGGCCCTCGAGTCCTTCGTCGAGATGCTCACCGCGGAGATCGCCGAGCGGCGCCGGCCGCCTCAGCGCTAGGCTGGGATACGCGGGGCGTTTCTTCAGGCTGTGCAGGAGGTGTTGATGAAGAACGGACGGTTCCTTGTCGCTGCCATCGGATCGATCACTGCGGTGATGCTCAGCGCGGCACCCGCGCTGGCGGACGACACCGGCTATCACGCCAACCCGAACGCGAGCGTCGACGGCCAGTGTCACGGCGCATTCGGCGCGTTTTCGCACAACTTTCAGTTCTCCCCCGGCTTCCAGCCGCCGACTGACGCACACGCCGACAAGGCGGCCGGCGTGAATGGAGACGGCAACCTCTTCAACCCGAACGCCGAGAAGATAGGAAGCTGCGGCTGAGGTCGCGCACGGGCCGCCGCCGCCCCGCGCGGCCCGGGCTTCCTCAGCTGTCGAGGTGCACGCCGGGTTACGTTTCCGGTACCATCCACGCTCTGAAGAAGGGCGCCGCCCTCACCCCAAGGGTTCTGCCCAAAAGGGTTCTCGAAGCGGACGGCCCTTGCTGTCCGTTTTGTTTTATGTAGGTGGAGGAATAGAGCAACCCTGAATTTGGCCGAGGTAGCGTCCCATACCGTTTAAAGAGCTAAGGATCAACGATCAGATCCGGAGCTCCGAAGTGCGTCTGATCGATGACCAGAACAACCAGCTCGGCGTCCTTTCGCTCGACGCCGCGCTGCGCATTGCAAACGAGAAAGGGCTCGACCTCGTCGAGGTGGCGCCGCAAGCCAGCCCGCCGGTCTGCCGCCTGATTGACTACGGACGCTACAAGTTCGAGACGGTCAAGAAGGAGAAAGACCAGCGGCGCAAGCAGAACGTCACCAAGCTGAAGGAGATGAAGCTGCGGCCGAAGGTCGCCGAGCACGATTTCCAGACCAAGTTCAAGGGTTTGCGACAGTTCCTCGAAGCAGGAGAGAAGGTCAAGGTGACGATCATGTTCAGGGGCCGCGAGATGGTCCACCAGGATATCGGCAGGCGGATCCTCGATCGCGTCGCGGACGACGCCAAGCCGTTCGCGGTCGTCGAGCGCCAGCCGCTGCTCGAGGGCAGAAACCTCTTCATGATCCTCGCGCCCACACGCCAGGCGGCCGCGAAGGAGGCCCAACCGACCAGTGCCTAAGTTGAAGACGCGGAAAGGCATCTCGAAGCGCGTGCGGGTGACCCGCAACGGCAAGCTCGTGCGTCGCAACTCGTGGACCAGCCACCGCCTCCACCAGAAGTCGAAGACGCACAAGCGCAAGGATCACACCGAGCAGCCGGTCTCCAAGGCCGACCGCAAGACCGTGAGACGGGCGCTCGGGGTTTAACGAGAGATGGCTCGAGTCAAGCGCGGCGTACCGGCGCATCGCCGCCACAAGTCGATCCTCGACCGCGCCAAGGGCTTCCGGCTTTCCAAGAAGCTCCTGTTCCGGCCGGCCAACGAGGCCGTCCTGCACGCGCTCGCTTACGCGTTTCGCGACCGCCGTCGTCGCAAGCGCGAGATGCGCAGGTTGTGGATCGCCCGGATCAACGCCGCTTCGAGGCAGTCGGGGCTGCCCTACAACAAGCTGATGCACGGCCTTCGCCAGGCCGGTGTGGAGATCGACCGCAAGATGCTGGCTGACCTGGCCGTGCGCGACAGCGGTTCCTTTGCCCGGCTGGTGGAGGTTGCAAAGAAAGCTCTCTAGAACAGACCCAACCTGCTGGGAAAGAGAGCAGGCGCGCTTGCCCCGCCGTCAGGCGGGGTGGGCTTTGCCCACGCGCCGATGAGAGGAAACCGACCGGTTTCCTCTCATGGTTCTGACCAGCTGATCTCGAGCCCGGACAACGAGATCGTCCGCCGCTTGCGGCGTCTCGCCCACCGGCGCGAGCCAGGCTTCGTCCTCCTGGAAGGCCCGCGCGTGCTCGCCGAAGCGAAAGCCGCCGGTCTCGAGTTCGACGTGATCGCCGTGCGCGAGGGCGATCGGCTCCCGTTTCACACCGAATCGCGCGTCACGCTGACGCCGGCCGCGTTTCGTGCAGCGACCCAGACCGTCACGCCGCAAGGCGCCATCGCCGTCGCCCGCGTGCATGAAGCCACACCGGTCGAAGCCATCGAGGCGGCACGCCTGGCGCGCTGGCCGCTCATCGTGCTCGACCGCGTGCAGGATCCGGGCAACGTGGGCGCGATCGCCCGCACCGCGGCCGCCGCCGGCGCGCCCGCCCTGGCTGTGCTGCCAGGGACGGCCGACCCTTTCGGGCCGAAAGCCGTGCGCGCCTCGGCAGGCAACGTCTTCCGGCTCAAGCTCGCGCGCGTCCAATGGAAGGACCTGGCTGAGCTGGATGGCTACGGCGCGGCGCCGTCGGGCGGAGCGCCGCTGGCCGAGGCGCCGATAGAGTCTGCGGGCATGGTCGTGCTCGGCAGTGAGGCGCATGGTTTGTCGCGCCAGGACTTGAGGCTCGTCACGGTTCCGCTCACCGAAGGCGTGGAATCGCTCAACGTGGCCGCGGCTGCCGCGCTGATCCTGTTCGAGATCCGGCGGAGGCTTACAGCTTGAACGATCCTTCCGCGCTGACAGCCGAGGCCCTGGCGGCGACCGGCAAGGCTCAGACGCCTCAGGAGCTCGACCAGCTCGAAAACGATTACCTCGGACGCAAGAGCGGGCGCGTCAGCAAGCTGCTCGAGGGCATCGGCGGCCTCGGCCCG
Organism: Chloroflexota bacterium; assembly: GCA_005880345.1. GTDB lineage: Bacteria > Chloroflexota > Dormibacteria > Dormibacterales > Dormibacteraceae > 40CM-4-65-16. The sequence goes on from VBGE01000009.1 coordinate 5,543, forward strand.
GACGAGAGGGCAGCCCTGGGCAAGGCCGTCAACGAGGCCAAGCGCACCATTGAGGCGGCGCTTGCCGCCCGGCGCGCCGAGCTGGATTCAGCCCGCATCGCCGACCTCGCGGAGACCGAGGCCATCGACATCACCTTTCCGGGCCCGCCGCTGGAGCGCGGCCACATCCACGTCCTCACCCAGGTCCGGAGGCAGATCGAGACGGTGCTCGAGTCGCTCGGCTACCAGGTCGAGCAGGGACCCGAGGTCGAGACCGAGTGGTACAACTTCGAGGCGCTCAACATCACCGCGGGCCATCCCGCGCGCGAGAACTGGGACTCGTTTTACTTCAGCCCCGAGCTTCTGCTGCGCGCCCACACCTCCCCTGTGCAGATCCGCGCCATGCAGCGCATCAAGGAGCCGCCCATCTACATCATCACCCCGGGTCGCTGTTACCGCCGCGATGCGCCCGAGGCCACGCGCCTGCCTTACTTCAGCCAGGTCGAGGGCCTCGCGGTCGACAAGGGCCTGACCGTCGGCGACATGAAGGGGACTCTGCTCTACATGATCCAGTCGCTGTACGGGCCCGACCGGAAGGTCCGCGTGCGCCCGAGCTACTTCCCTTTCACGGAGCCGAGCTTCGAGTTCGATGTGACATGCGGGATCTGTGGCGGGATGGGCTGCAAGAGCTGCCGGCACAAGGGATGGCTCGAGGTCGGTGGCTGCGGCATGGTGCACCCGCAGGTGCTGCGCAACGGCGGCATCGACCCGACTCAGTGGAACGGCTATGCGTGGGGATTCGGCATCGAGCGGATGGCGATGTTGAAGCACGACGTCGACGACATCCGCCTGTTCTACGAATCGGACCTTCGCTTTCTGGAGCAGTTCTAGCGATGCGGACGAGCCCGCTATCCACGGATAGTCCGGACTATCCGAACATCTCGCACGCGGAAACCCCGGTTAGTCCGGACTATCCGATATTGAGGGGTGTCGGGACCTAGAAAATGAAGATCTCCTACGAGTGGCTCGGCGATTTCGTCGACCTCGAAGGCGTCACGCCGAAAGACGCGGCCGAGATCCTGACCCGCCTCGGCATCGAGGTCGACTCGCTCACCGTGGTCGACCTCTCGCAGATCATCATCGGCAAGGTCCTCGAACAGAAACCGCATCCCAAGTCGCGCAACCCGCTCTGGATCCACCAGGTGGACCTGGGCGACCACGTCGAGCAGATCATCGCGGGAGCGCCCAACGCCGGCGCCGGCAGCCTGGTCCCGGTCGCCCTCCCGGGCACCACGGTGCCCAGCGGCAAGCTCGTCAAAGACATGAACATCGCCGGGTTCACCGCGCGCGGCATGATGGCGTCGGCGGACGAGCTCATGCTCGGCGACGACCATTCGGGAATCATGGTCCTCGAGCGCGGCACGCCAGGTGAGCCGCTGACCACCGTCATCCCGAGCCAGGCGATCATCGAGGCCGAGATCCTCTCGAACCGGCCAGACGAGATGGGCCACCTGGGCATCGCGCGCGAGCTCGCCGTCGGCCTCGACCGCCCGATGAAGCACGATTTCATGCCTTCCTTCACGGGCAGCGCGGACCCGCCGGGCAAGGATTTGATCAAGGTGACGGTCGACGACCCCGAGCTCTGCAGCCGCTTCATCGGCGCGGTGATCAAAGGAGTCAAGGTTGGCCCAAGCCCTGACTGGATGCAGCGGCGGCTCCGCGCGTGCGGCGTCCGGCCGATCAACAACATCGTCGACATCACCAACTACGTGCTGCTCGAGTACGCGCAGCCCATGCACGCCTATGACCTGGCGAGGCTGAAAGGTCCGGCCATCCACGTCCGCCGCGCTCGCGACGGCGAGAAGCTGCTCAGCCTCGACGGCGTCGTGCGCGACCTCACCTCTGACATGCTCGTCATCGCCGACGCAGAGCGGCCCGTCGGCATCGCGGGCGTGATGGGCGGCGAGGAGACGGCGGTCACCGACTCGACGGTGGACATCCTCCTCGAGTCGGCCAACTTCGACGGCCCCAGCATTCGACAGACGTCGCGCGCCCTCGGCCTGCGCACCGAGGCGTCGGCGCGCTTCGAGCGCAATCTGCCGCCAGAGCTTGCGCTTGCCGGTGCGCGTCGAGGCGCTTCGCTGATTGCCGAGCTTGCGGGCGGGACCGTGCACCGCGAGTGGTCCGACGTCTATCCGCGCCCGCAGCAGCCGGTTCGAGTCATCCTTCGCCCCGAGCTCATCGACAGCGTACTCGGCGTGCATGTGCCGCTCGAGGAAGCGGAATCGATCCTCAAGCGGCTGAACTTCCACGTCAAGGTGATGGGCGACGGCGAGTGGGATGTCCTGCCTCCAGTGTTTCGGCTCGACGTGTCCATCGGGGAGGACCTTGTCGAGGAGGTGGGCCGCGTGTACGGCTACGACCGCGTGCCCCCGACTCTGCCCGGTCGGCGCCACGACCGCTGGACCCCTATCTCGCCCAGCACAGACCGGCGCCTGGACGAACCGCGCGAGGTGCTCGCCGGCGCGGGGTACACCGAGGCGTGGAACCCGGCGCTCGTCTCGGGCAAAAGGCTCGAGGAGCTGAGGATCGCTGCCCATGCCATGCGCGTGCTCAACCCGCTCAGCGATGACATGGACACGCTGCGAACCTCGCTCCTGCCGTCTCTGATCGATGTCGTGGCCCTGAACCGGGATCGTGGGCGCGTCGACGTCCGCACTTACGAGATCGCCAGCTCGTACCTCGCCAACGTCGGGGAGAAGAACACGCAGCCGGAGGAGCCGCTGCGCCTGGCGGCGATCACCACCGCCGGGGTCACCGCTCAGGAGGGCCGCGCCGCCTTCTATCGTCTCAAGTCCGTTCTGGACGGATGCATCGCCGCCCTCGCTGCGCCGGCCTGCACCTACCAGCGCGCCGCGACGCAGCTTTTCCATCCAGGGCGATGCGCGGCCGTGGTCCTCGAGGGGCGCCAGCTCGGTCACATCGGCGAGCTGCACCCTGCTGTCGTCTCAGGCTCGCGCCTCGAGGGCCGCCTGGTCGCGTTCGAGATCGACGTCCAGCCCGTGCTTGACGCATCGCGCATCCCGCGCGCCCAGCCGTTGCCGCGATTCCCCGCCGTGGAGCGCGACCTGGCGGTCGTCGTCGAGGACACGGTCGCCGCGGGCGCGATCCTCGGGTCGATCAAAGAGCTGGCCGGCGACTTGCTCGAAGGCGTGAAGGCGTTCGATGAATATCGCGGAACGCAAGTTCCAGAAGGTCACAAGAGCATCGCGTTTGCCTTGACTTTCCGCAGCCCGGAGCGCACCCTGACGGACGCCGAAGTGGACAGGGTGATGGCGGAGATCAGGCTGGGGCTGGAAAAAAGACACGGCGCCAGGTTCAGAGAGTGATCGCCGGCGCCAATTTCGCACGCTTTGGCGTGCCGTACCGGGGGAACGTCAATTGAGCTGGCTCGACATCCTGCCGATCGTGCTGATCATCGTCTACGGGGTCGGCGGTTTCTTCACCCGCGTGATCCGTCGAATCATCGGCCTGGTCGCGCTTTTCGTCGCGGCCTGGGCCGCGACCAACATGGGGTTGCAGGCAGGCGGCATCCTGAATCAGACATCCAGCTTCCCCCAGATTTCTGATGCGCGAATCTATGGATTCTTCGGCATCATGGTCGCGGTGCTGGTCATCGTCGAGGTGGCCACGCAGCTGGCCCACTCCAGCCTGCAGCTGCCCGCCATCGTCCTGGATCGCACATCCGGCGCGATCGTCGGGGTCATAACGGCCATCTTCCTTTCCGTCGTTGTGGCGTATGAGCTGGGCGCGGCGTCGAACCCGATCGGAGGCGCGCAGCTCGACCCTTTGCAGCTGAGCCTTCGGGACGCGGTCCACCATTCTCTGTACATGGTCAACCTGGTGAACTCGGTCGGGAAACCGATCATTGCGCTCTTCTCGCCGCTGCTCCCGGGCGACCCGCAGATCTACTTCGGACCCAACCCGGTCTCCTAGGATCGAGCGGTGACGGGTTTGTTTGATCGCCTGCGCGGGCGGGCGGTCGAGATCCACGTCGAAGATCACCTGCGCGCGCGCCTGGCGAAGGGCGACAAGCTGCGTGTCAAGCTCGGGCTCGACCCGACCGCGCCCGACCTCCACGTCGGGCACCTGGTCGTTCTCGACACGCTCAAGCTGTTCCAGGACGAAGGACACACGGTGGTCGTCATCATCGGTGACTACACAGGGCTCATCGGCGATCCGAGCGGACGGTCGGAGACGCGCCCGATGCTGACCGAGGAGCAGATCGCCGCCAACGCGGAGACTTATTTCAAGCAGCTGGACCTGGTGCTCGATCGCAGCCGCATCGAGGTGAGGCGCAACTCCGAGTGGCTGGCGACGATGACCGCAGCCGACATCCTCCGGCTGCTCGCGAAGGCGACACTGCAGCAGGTCCTCCAGCGTGAGGATTTCGCCAATCGCATCAAAGAAGGCACCGCGATCGGCGCGCACGAGATCCTGTACCCGTTCAACCAGGCATACGACTCGGTGGCCATCAAGGCCGATGTCGAGATCGGTGGCACCGACCAGCTGTTCAACCTCCTGTTCGGCCGCGAGATCCAGAAGGCATATGGCCAGGAGCCGCAGGACATTGCCGTTTTTCCGCTGCTCGAGGGGACAGACGGAGTCCTGAAGATGGGCAAGTCGCTGGGCAACTACATCGGCCTCACCGAGCCGCCCGCGGAGATCTACGGCAAGACCATGTCGATCCCCGATCGATTGATCGAGAAATACGTGCGCCTGGTCTCAGGTGTCGAACCTGACGCGCAAGCCGCGGTGCTGGCCATGAAGCCTCGAGACGCCAAAGCCGTGTTGGCGCGGCGACTCGTCGAACGGCTCCACGGCGCCGAAGCCGCCGCTCGGGCCGAAGGCGACTTCAACCGGATGTTCCGCAATCGTGAGATTCCGGACGACATTCCCGAACGGACGGTGTCCGACCCGAAGGACCTGGTGAGCGCGCTCGTGGAAACAGGCCTGGCGCCGACGCGTGGGGATGCGAAACGATTGGTCGAGCAAGGTGGTGTCCGCATCCACGGGGAGAAAGCCGGCACCGACGCCACGCTTCGAGATGGAGACGTCCTGCAGGCCGGGAAACGAAGTTTCGTTCGAGTGCGGCTGGGCTAAAATCATCGAAAGCATGTTCGGAGCGTGTAACTGATGTCCGGCCATTCGAAATGGGCCGGCATCAAGCACAAAAAGGCCATCGTCGACGCCAAGCGCGGCCAGGCGTTCACTCGCGCCAGCCGTGAGATCACCATCGCCGCGCGGGAGGGAGGGGGCAGCCCTGACGGGAACTTCCGGCTCCGGCTGGCGATCCAGAAGGCCCGCGAGATCAACATGCCGACCGACCGGATCCAGAACGCGATCAAGCGCGGGACGGGGGAGCTTGCCGGCGAGCGACTCGAGGAGGTCCGCTACGAGGGTTACGGCCCTGGCGGCGTCGCGGTCATGGCCGACACGCTGACCGACAACCGCAATCGAACATCCGCGTCGATCCGCCACCGTTTCGCCAAAGGCGGCGGCAACCTGGCCGAGAGCAACGCGGTCGGCTGGATGTTCGAGCGCAAGGGCGTGATCAGTGCCAACGCCGGCAATCGAGACCCGGAGGAAGTCGCCCTGGCGGCGATCGAGGCGGGCGCCGACGACGTGCAGGTCGAGGGCAGATCCGTCGAGATCACGGCTCCGCCCGCGGCTTTCGAGAAGGTGAAGACAGCGGTGGAAGGACTCGGTGTCACGGTCGACAATGCGGAGGTCACGATGCAGCCGAAGCAGACCGTGCCCATCGGCGAGGACAAAGCCGCCGCGGTCCTCAGATTGATGGAGTCACTGGAAGAAGACGACGACGTCCAGCAGGTTTACGCCAACTTCGACATCCCAACCAACGTCCTTGAACGTGTCTCTGCACAGGTGTAAAACCTTGTTGGACCCATGCCTGGCAAGCGCGACGGACTGATCCTCGGCGTCGACCCGGGCCTCGCCGGCACGGGGTTTGCGTTGTTCTCCGAACCCAATCTCGTTCTCACCTGCAGCACCGTCGTGACCATCCCGGGCCGCGACGGGGCTCGTCTGCTCACCATCACGAACCATCTGCGGGCTCTGCTCGCGGAGCATCCGCCTGGCGAAGCATCCATCGAAGAGCTCTTCATGGGCCGCAACGCGACCAGCGCCGTCGGCGTGGCCCAGGCGCGCGGCGCGATCCTCAACGTGCTCGAGGAATGCGGCGTCCCGGTGTACGAGTACAAGCCGAGCCAGGTGAAGGTCATCCTCACCGGTTACGGCAACGCCGACAAGTCCCAGATCGGGCGCATGCTCGCGGCGCAGGTGAAGATGCCCGAAGGCAAGATCGACGACCACGCGCGTGACGCCATCGCAATCGCGCTGTGCCATGCGAGGAGCCGGCGCTTTGCGAGGGCCGCCGTAAGGTGATCGCTCACCTCAATGGGCTGGTGCGACGCGCGGGACCTGACTTTGTGGTCGTCGATGTAGGTGGGGCGGGTTACATGGTGTCCGTCGCGACTTATACGCGGCAGTCGCTCCCGCCACCGGGCGGGGAGGTGGAGCTGCACATCCACACCCACGTCCGCGAAGACCAGCTCTCGCTATACGGGTTTGGGTCCGTCGAAGAGCTCGAGCTGTTCGAGCAGCTGATCCAGGTGGACGGGGTTGGGCCCAAGGTCGGGCTCAACATCCTGAGCGCGGCAAGCCTCGAAGTCCTCAAGCGCGCCATCATGAGCGAGGATGCTGCCCCTATCCGGAGAGCCAGCGGAGTCGGGCCGCGTACCGCGGCCAAGGTGATCATCGAGCTCAAGCCGCGCCTCGACGCGGTGGCCGCGTTGGAGGTGGTGCCTCGCGCCGCGGCGGTGGCCGGCGACGGCGCCGTGCCGAGGGCAGTCGAGTCCGCGCTGCGCAACCTGGGCTATTCGTCGCAGGAAGCTCGCACCGGGATCGAATCGGTCGACTGGAAGGTCTCGCCTTCGACACAGGAAGCGCTGGCGACCGCGCTCAAGGCGCTCGGGCGCAAGTGACCAAGGACAAGGTGCTCGAGGCGAAGTCGGACGACGAGCAGTTCGACCTCACGCTGCGCCCCCGCCTCCTCACCGAGTACGTCGGACAGCAGCAGGTGCGCGAGAACCTCAGCATCTTGCTGGAAGCCGCGCGCCGCCGCGACGAGCCCGTCGAGCATGTGCTCTTGTGCGGGCCGCCCGGGCTCGGCAAGACCACGTTGGCGCACATCATCGCCAACGAGCTGGGCGTGGCGATCAAGGTCAGCTCCGGCCCCGCGATCGATCACCAGGGCGCGCTCGGCTCGATCCTCTTGAACCTGAGCACGCGTGATGTGTTCTTCATCGATGAGATCCACCGACTGAACACGATCGTCGAAGAGTCGCTGTATCCCGCGCTCGAAGATTTCCGTTTTGACGCGGTCCTCGGGAAGGGAGTGGGGGCGAGCGCGGCCACGCTGCCGCTGCCGCACTTCACGTGCGTCGGCGCGACCACCCGGCAGGGTCTCCTCAGCGGCCCGCTGCGCGATCGCTTCGGCGCCGTGTACCGGCTCGACTTCTACACGAAGGCGGAGCTGGAGAAGATCGTCAGCCGCTCGGCGCGGATCCTCGAGATAGAGATCCACAACGACGCCGTTTCAGAGATCGCACGACGGGCGCGCGGCACGCCTCGTATAGCCAACCGCTTGCTGCGTCGTGTGCGCGATTACGCCCAGGTGCGCGGCGACGGGCGCGCCACGGTCGACATCACCCGGCACGCGCTGGGGATGCTGGAGATCGACGAGATCGGGCTGGAGCCGCTCGACCGCCAGCTCCTGGAGACCGTGATCCTGAAGTTCAAGGGCGGGCCGGTGGGCCTGGACACCATCGCCACGTCGCTGGCGGAGGAGCCCGAGACCATCGAGGACGTCCACGAGCCCTACCTGATCCAGATCGGCTTCCTCGCCAGGACCTCCCGCGGCAGGGTGGCGACGGAGCTCGCCTACGAGCACCTGGGCCTCAAACCTCCACGGCCTGAATCCCAGCAGACCCGACTACTGTAGGAACCAGTGGCTGATGTGGGGCGGCTGCTCCTTGTCTTCGGCGTGGTCCTCGTGGTCATCGGCGGGGCGCTGATGCTCTTCGGCCGGTTCCACCTGCCCGGCGACTTCACCTTCCGCAGCGGCAGCACCGTCGTCTACATCCCGCTGGCCACCAGCATCGTGCTCTCGATCGTCGCCACCCTGGTCCTGAACCTGGTCTTCCGGCAGCGATGATCCTTCCGACCTATTTGATAGACGTTTTCCTTCCTCGGTCCAAAGTCGCGGTGTTGGGGTGCGGACTTTGGACCGAAGCGACTGACGGCGACAGGTGGCCTGGGTCTCGCGGGCCCCGGGCCACCTTCACTGAGGCTGGTCAGGCCCGTCTTGACAAAGCCACGGCGCGGGAGCGGTCGGCGGTCGCCGTCACTCGCGTCTTAGACTAGTTCGCCGCCTATGCAGTTAGTTCTCAGCTGGCCCGTCCGCCTGTTCGTCGTCGCAGTCCTGATCTTCTCGATCTTTGTCGACGGCGCGGGCTACGTCTACCGCATCGCCAACCACCTGCCGCTCACTGGCAACGTCCAGGGCCTGCCGCCGAACTTCGGGGGCTGGCAGCCGTACTTCCACAAGGGGCTCGACCTGGCGGGCGGCACGCACATCGACTACCAGCTCAACAACTTTCCGGCCGGCCAGAGCCGGGCAGACGTCCAGCAGCGAACCATCGCGGTCATCAACAAGCGCGTCAACTCACTCGGGGTCAGCGAGCCGGAGATCCGCGGCGCCGGCTCGAACAACGACCGGATCACCGTCGACCTGGCCGGGGTCAACGCCGCCCAGGCCCAGAAGACGATCGGAGCGGTGTCCAAGCTCGTCTATACGAAGTGGGTTGCCGACACCAAGGTCACCAACGGACCTCAACCTGGCTACAAGCCGCAGCTCACCGGCCTGACCGGCGACGACATCCAGAGCGCGACCGCGACCATCGATCCGAGCGGTACGGCGTGGGTGGTCAACATCAGCTTCACGTCACGGGGCGCGACCGTCTTCGACAATCTGACGCGCGACAACGTGGCTCAATGCCCCGGCGACGTCAACTCTGTGGCCAGCGCCAACTGCGCAGGGCGCCACCTGACGATCTGGCTCGACCTGACGCAGCAGGACATCGACCACTGGGAGGACGCGACCTACGTCACCAAGGTCTCGCAGGCTTACGACCCGAGCTGCCTGGCCACCCAGGCGGCCGACACTGTCTGCGGCAAGTTCCTCACCGACCCGATCACGATCCAGGAGATCGCCGGCGGCAACGCCGTGATCCAGGGTTCCTTCACCCAGCAAAGCGCGGGTGACCTGGCCACTGGCATCAATTCCGGCTCGCTGCCCGTCGACCTGGTCGCGCTCGACGTCACCCAGGTCAGCGCAACCCTTGGCGCCGAGTCAGTGAAGTTGAGCCTCGCGGCGGGCCTCCTCGGCCTCGCGATCGTCGTCCTTTTCATGATCATCTACTACCGCATTCCCGGCTTGCTGGCGAGCCTCGCGCTCATCTTCTATGCGGGCGCGGTGCTGGCCCTGTTCAAGCTCATCCCCGTCACGCTGACGCTGGCCGGCATCACCGGCTTCATCCTGTCCGTCGGCATGGCGGTCGATGCCAACGTGCTGATCTTCGAACGGTTCAAAGAAGAGGTGAGGGCGGGGCGGACGATCACAGCCGCGGTCGACGCCGCGGTCCGCCGCGCGTGGCCCGCGATTCGTGACTCGAACACGTCCACCTTGATCACGTGCCTCATCCTCGGGTTCGTCGGTCCAGCCGCGGTCAAGGGCTCTGCGGTAACGCTCGCGATCGGTGTGTTCGCGAGCCTGGTCTCGGCGATCGTGGTGACTCACAACCTGCTCGCGATCGTGCTCGCGGGCAGCAGCTTCCGACGCGCCGGCCTGCTCGGGGTGGACCGTGTCAGAACTGTCTGACGTCACTGAGCAGGAGCAGGCGGCGGACATCGGTCCATCCGACGGAGCGCCGCCGCGCCAAGAAGCTCGGAAAGAGGAGCCCGCCGTCGAGCTGAAGCCGAGAGAGCCGCGCCGCCTGAACATCATCGGGCGGCGGAATCTGTTCTTCGCGCTCTCGCTCATCGTCATCATCCCCGGCATCCTCTCGATGTGGCGGAACGGGTTTCTGCTCGGCATCGACTTCGCGGGCGGCACCGAGTTCACGGTGTCATTCGTCGAGCATCCGACGGTCGCTCAGGTCGAGAACGCCGTCCACTCCGAAGCCCTCAACGGTTCGGTCATCCAGACCTCAGGCGGCGGCTACATCATTCGGTACCCGCCGCTGAACGCTGCATCGCAGGCCTCGGTCGAGAACGACCTGCAGAAGCGCCTGGGACCGTTTTCCGGTGGGCAGCCCCAGTCGATCCTGGAAGTCGGCGGCACCATAGCCGGCGAGACGATCTTCTATTCGATCCTGGCCGTGGTCCTCGCGTCTGTCTCGATCCTGATCCTCCTGATGTTCCGGTTCCGCAACGTGCCCGGAGGATGGCGCGCGGGCTTCCAGTTCGGCGGTTCCGCTCTCGCCGCCCTCCTGCACGATGTCTTCATACTCACCGGCCTTTTCTCGATCTTCGGCACGGTGCTCCACTGGCGGGTGGGGGAGATCGACGCGTTCTTCGTCACGGCCGTGCTGACGGTGGTCGGCTTTTCGGTGCACGACACCATCGTCGTCTTCGACCGGGTCCGCGAAAACCTGAGGGTCAGCCAACGGCTCTCGTTCGACCAGGTCGTGAACCTGAGCATCATGCAGACCGCGGCGCGGTCGATCATCACGAGCTTCACCGTCGTCCTGGTCCTCGCCGCGATCTTCCTCGCGGGCGGCACGACGCTCCAGGGACTGGCCCTCGCCCTCGCCATCGGCATCATCTCCGGCACCTACAGCTCGATCTTCAACGCCGCTCCGCTTCTGGTCGTGTGGCGCAAGCTCCAGCCGCTGAGGTAGCTTGTAGCTAGACACCGGACATGCCGACATGGCCCATACCGTCAATCAAGGAGCTGCTCGAGCCGACCCTCAACCACATGGGTTACGAGCTGTACGCGCTCGACCAGTCCGGCCAGTCAGGGCGGACCCTGCGCATCTCCATCGACCGCACCGAGCCGGTCACCATCGAGGACTGCGAGCGAGTGAGCCGGATAGCGGGCCCACTGCTCGACCACTCGAACCTCATCGCCGGCCCCTATGACCTCGAGGTTTCATCCCCGGGTGCGGAACGTCCCTTGCGCAACCATCACGATTACGAGCGCTTCAACGGCAAGCGCGTCAACGTGAGATACAGAAGCGGTGAGGCAGAGGCGATCGTCGAAGGCCAGCTCGTCGCGGTCGACCAGGCCGGTATAGCAGTGCAGGCGCCAGGCGCACGTGGGCGCGCGCCGGTGATCATCCACATTGGTTGGGAAGACGTTGTCGCGGGCAGGCTCGCGGTCGCAATCTGAGCCGGCAACCCAGACGCTCGCCGAAGCGCTGAACGCGCTTTGCGCCGAGGTGGGCATTCCCATCGAGGAGATGGTGCACACCGTCGAGGGAGCGCTCGCAGCGGCCTACGTGCGCGCGTTCAGTCCCGCGGGTTACGTCACCGTCAAGCTCGATACGAAGACCGGGGCGCTGCATGTGCGCAGCCGGTCGACCAACCCAGACGGCACCGTCGTCGAGGAAGAGCTGCCATCCGAGGACTTCAAACGAATGGCCGCGCAGACCGCCAAGCATGCCGTGCTGCGCCACATCCACGACCTGGAGCGCGAAAAGGTCCTGCGGGACGTGGCCGAGCACAGGGGAGAGCTGGCGACCGGAGTGATCGACCGCACCGAAGGGGGAACCATCTACGTCGACCTGGGCCGAGCTGAGGGGGTGATGCCGCCAGAGGAGCAGATACCTGGCGAACAGCTGCACCCGGGCCGGCCGGTGCTGGTCGTCATCCTCGACACGCAGCACAACCGCAAACAGGCGCAGGTCAGGGTCTCCCGAGCGGCGCGGTCGTTCGTGCACCGTCTGCTCGAGGCCGAGGTGCCCGAAATCAAAGCGGGCACAGTCCAGATTCGCTCCATCGCCCGTGAGCCGGGGCTGCGGACCAAGATCGCTGTGTCCTCGAGCGAGCCGGGGCTCGACCCGGTCGGCGCCTGTGTCGGCCCGAAGGGCGTGCGGCATCGGGCGATCCTCAGTGAGCTCTCCAGCGAGCACGTCGACATCGTCCCGTGGTCGGATGATCCCGAGACTTTCGTCGCCGCCGCGCTGGGCCCCGCGAAAGCGGAGAGGGTGACCATCGACCGTGTCACCCGTACCGCCACCGTGCTCGTGCCGCGCAGCCAGCTGTCGCTGGCCATCGGACGCGACGGCCAGAATGCGCGCCTCGCCGCCAAGCTCACGGGCTTTCGAATCGACATCAAGCCGAGCGAGGGGGACGGGCCGATCGCGGCTGAATGACTCCTGCCCATGGATGGGGAGGTGGTCCGAAGGGCCAGAAGGGCCAGCCGGTCAGGACCTGCGTGGCTTGCCGGGAGGAAGCCGGCAAGG
>VBGE01000079.1 GCA_005880345.1 Chloroflexota bacterium
GCATCATGTCGTTCCTGAGCAAGCAGGAGCCCGAGTTCACGGGTTCGTGATCCTGTCGATTCTCGGCTCCCTCGTTCGTCGTGCCTGATAAAGGAGGTCGTGCATTGAAATACGTGCTGCTTTTTGTCGGGACCATGGAAGACCAGAAGCAATTCGAGAGCCAGTCGACCGAGGAGATGCAGAAGGCCATGGGCGGGGCCATGAACTGGTTCGAGAGCTACACCCGCGCCGGCAAGGTCGTCGGCGGCGAGCAGTTGAAGGGCCCCGAGACCGTGACCACGGTCCGCTTCAAAGACGGCAAGCCGATGGTGACCGACGGGCCGTTCATCGAGTCGAAAGAGATAATCGGCGGCTTCGCCGTGGTCGACGTCAAAGACCTCGACGAGGCGCTGGACATGGCCAAGGCCTGGCCCGCGGGTCCTGTCGAGGTATGGCCGGCCGTGGAACGATAAGAGGCCTGAGCGAGACACGGACAGCCACCGAAGCCGCGCTGGCGGCCGTCTTCCGCGAGGAGGCGGCCAGGCTGACCGCCGCCATGGTTCGCATGGTCGGCAACTTCGACATCGCCGAGGAGGTCGTCCAGGACAGCCTCCTCGCCGCGTTGGAGACATGGCCGGTCCAGGGCATCCCGGACAGGCCCGGTGCCTGGCTGATGACCACCGCCCGCAGGCGGGCGATCGACCTGCTGCGCCGCGACCAGCGCTATGCCGACAAGGTCGCGCTGCTGGAGCGATCCACAATGCCGGTTGAGCCGGCAGAGGCCGACGACCGCCTCCGGCTGATCTTCACGTGCTGCCACCCGGCCCTCGCCCAGGAGGCCCAGGTCGCTCTCACGTTGCGCGCGGTCGCTGGGTTCACCACGCAGGAGATCGCGGCGGCGTTTCTGGTGTCCGAACCCACGATGGCGCAGCGCATCGTCCGAGCCAAACGCAAGATCGTCGAGGCCAACATCCCGTACCGCGTGCCCCAGGGTGCGGAGCTCATCCCGCGGGTCGACGCTGTGCTGGCCGTCCTGTACCTGATGTTCAACGAGGGCTACCTGAGTCGCGGTTCGTCTGCGGCCATGCGTCGCGACCTGGCCGAAGACGCGCTGTGGCTGGCCGCGATGCTGGCGGCGCTGCTCCCGGAGCAGGCCGAGCTGCTTGGCCTGGTCGCCCTGATGCGGCTCCAGCTGGCCCGCTCGCAGGCGAGGTTTGACTCGGCCGGCGAGATCGTCCTGCTGCCCGACCAGGACCGATCGCTGTGGGATCGAGGCGCCATCGCCGAAGCGACCGCAACGCTGCAGGGCGCCGCGGCCCTCGGCTCCCCGGGGCCCTACCAGCTTCAGGCGGCGATCGCCGCGGTCCATGCCCAGGCCCGATCGTGGGGCGAGACGGACTGGTCGCAGATCGTCGCCCTCTACGACGCCCTGCTGCGCCTCGCCGACAGCCCGGTCGTCCGCCTCAATCGCGCGGTGGCGCTGAGCCACGTGCGCGGCCCGGAGGTAGCGCTGGGAGAGGTCAACGACCTCGCGATCGAACTCGGCGGCTACCACCTGTTCCATGCCACCCGGGCGGAGCTGCTGGATGAAATTGGGGAGAAGGCGCTGGCCCGTGAGGCGCGATTGCGGGCGCTCGAGCTGTGCCAGAACCCGGCCGAGCGAACCCTCCTGCAGAGGAAGCTCGACGCCTAGCTGACGCGTGCGGTCGCGATCTCGCCGATGATCGCGGCCAGCTCTCTGGGGCGTGACCACATGGGCCAGTGGCTCGTGGGCAGGTCGACATATGTGATGTCGCTGACCTCGTTCAGGCCGCCGAGCCACGGATAGCCTTCCTTCGCCGCCTCCTTGTACTGCTCGGACGAGAAGCCGGTGCAGATGACCGTGCTCGGGACCTGGAGGCGCGCCGGATTCGTGAGGACAGGCGCGTCGCGCAATGCCGCGCCGGGCTCCGGCACGGCGCGTCGCTGAAACGTCTCCATCTGCTCGTCGGTGAGCCCGGTCAGGTTTTCCGATTCCGCCAGCTCCTGGTTCGACGGCTTTGGCTTCTCGACGCCGGTGAATTCAGGGTCGATGGCGCCGGTGGCCGGCGCGGTGTCGACGTAGACCATGGTCGCGATGCGATCCGGGACGCGGTCGCTGGCGGCGTATCCGGGAACGCCGGCGCCGCTGTGCACCGCGAGCACGACCGGCGACCGCGCCGCCTTGACCGCCTCGACGATCGCGTCGACCTGGTGCTCGAGAGTGATGGTCGAGCGGTCGACGCCGACCGAGTCGAGACCGGGCAGCGTCAGGGCTGTGACGTCATGGCCCTGGTCGCGCAGTATTCCGGCGACCTCGTCCCACGCCCACGAGCCCAGCCAGAAGCCTGGAACCAGGATTATCGGCGCGGCCATCTAGACGGGTGCCCGGCGCTTGATCACATCCAGCGCCTCGTCCACGCGCTTGGGATCGAGGCCGAGGACACGGATGACCAGCTCTTTGGTCTCGAAGTTCGGATAGGAGCCGACGGACACGTCGGGAAAAGTGCCTTCGAGCTCGCGCATCAGCGGGTAGAAGCGGGCTTCGACCGCGAACATGAAGCGCAGCTCGCGCACCGTGGTCGCCGAGCCGCCGGCGAGGAACTGCGGCTCGAGCTCCTCCGTAAAGATGCCCTTCATCTCGAGCGGGACGCCTGGAAGGACGAAGACCCGCTTGCCGTTCGCCTCGTACACGGTGCCGGGCGCCATGCCACGTTTGTTCCTGAAGACGTGCGCGGGGTCGGCCGGGATGCGGGCCATGCGCAGGTTGCCTTCAGTGATCTCCGGCGACTCCAGCAAGCCCATCGAGTGCATCCGCTGCACGCGCCGCTCGATGCGCGCCCGCGTCTCCTCCCAGATGACCAGGTCCTTGCCGAGGGCGTCGGCGAGGGAGGCGAACGTGCGGTCGTCAGGGGTTGGACCAAGCCCCCCGCAGACGAAGATGTCGGTGATGTCGGGGTCGTCCAGCTCGCGCCGCAGCTGCTCGACGATCTCGGCCGGGCGGTCGCGGATCTGGGTGATCCGCTTGGTGGGATAGCCCAGCAGGCGCAGGCGCTCGGTCAGCCAGTGGGAGTTGGTGTCGAGCGTGAACCCGCCGACCAGCTCGTCGCCGATGGCCACGATGCTCGACGTTGGCATTGGACGACCATATATACATGGAGCGGCTGCACGCCGTGGTCCACGGTGACGTGCAGGGGGTCGGGTTTCGCTACTTCGTGCAGCGCAAGGCGCAGCAGCTCGGCCTTCAGGGGTGGGTCCGCAACAACGACGACGGCACCGTCGAGGTTGTCGCTGAAGGCAGCCGTGAGCAGCTCGAGGATCTGAAACGAGCGCTCCAGGAAGGGCCGCGCATGGCTCGCGTGGACCGGGTGGAGACGCGGTGGTCGAACGCAACGGGGGGGATGCGCGGCTTCGACCTCGCGTGGTGAATTCCGCTGTTCCATTACCCTATCGCTCCGGAGTTGAGTGGTCGGCGCGCGGCCTGCGCGCGCCCTGTCGGTTTCCGCGAATCGAGGGGAGGTAAATGGATCCCAACACAGCCTGGTTTGGCGTGGTCGGCGGGCTGGCCGCTGTCGCGTTTGCGGTCGTCCTCATCTTTGTCGTCCTCCGGCAGCCGACCGGCAACGACCAGATGCGCCAGATCGCGGGCGCCATCCAGGAGGGCGCCAACGCCTACCTGAACCGGCAGTACACGGTGATCGCGATCATCGGCGTGATCATCGCGGTGATCATCGGCATCTCCATCAACTGGACAACCGCCGGCCTCTACGTCGTCGGCGCGGTGCTGTCCGCATCAGCCGGCTATGTCGGCATGAACATCGCGGTTCGCGCCAACATCCGCACCGCGCAGGCCGCGCGCAGCGGACTGAACACCGCGCTGCAGGTTGCGTTCCGTGGCGGCGCGGTGACCGGGTTCATGGTCGTCGGCCTCGGCTTGCTGGGAGTCTCCGCTGCCTACCTGGTGTTCAAGAACCCCGATGCGCTGGTGGGCCTTGCATTCGGGGCGAGCCTCGTCTCCGTGTTCGCCCGATTGGGTGGCGGCATCTACACCAAGGCCGCTGACGTCGGAGCTGACCTCGTGGGCAAGGTCGAGGCAGGTATTCCCGAGGACGATCCACGCAACCCGGCGGTCATTGCCGACAACGTCGGCGACAACGTCGGCGACTGCGCGGGCATGGCCGCCGACCTGTTCGAGACCTACGCGGTGACGATGATCGCGGCCATGCTGCTGGCCTCGCTGCTGTTCAAGAACCAGATCGGCTGGGTCATCTATCCGCTGCTGCTCGGCGCCGCCAGCGTGGTCGGCTCCATCGTCGGCAGCTTCTTCGTCCGCATCTTCAACCCGCGCTGGATCATGGGCGCGCTCTACGCGGGCCTGCTGGTCGCGGTGGCCATCGCGATCATCGGCTTCTATTTCGTGACCCAGTACATGAGCAGCAACGGCTACCTGCCCGCGGGTGGTGGTGTGAGCGACGCCAACCGCCTGTTCTTCGCGGCCCTGGTCGGCGTGATCATCACCGTGCTGATCGTCGCGATCACCGAGTACTTCACCGAGACGAGGTACTGGCCCGTGCATCTGATCGCGAAGGCGTCGGTCACCGGCCACGCCACCAACATCATCGCGGGGCAGGCGATCGGCATGATGTCGACCGCGCTCCCGGTGGTCGTCATCGGCGTCGGCATCCTGCTGAGCTACTGGCTTGGCGGCCTCTATGGGATCGCGGTCGCGGCCGTGGCGATGCTGTCGATGACCGGGATCATCGTCGCCATCGACTCGTACGGACCCATCACCGACAACGCGGGCGGCATTGCCGAGATGGCCAAGCTGCCGAAGGAAGTCCGCGCCGTCACCGACCCGCTCGACGCGGTCGGCAACACGACCAAGGCCGTGACCAAGGGCTACGCGATCGGCTCGGCCGGCCTCGCCGCGCTGGTGCTGTTCGCCTCGTATACGCAGGAGCTCACGAAGGCGGGCCATCCAACCACGTTCGAGCTGGCCGATCCCCGCGTGATCGTCGGCCTTTTCCTGGGCGGCATCCTGCCGTTCCTCTTCGGCTCGCTGGCCATCCTCGCCGTCGGTCGTGCCGGCGGGCTCGTCGTGGAGGAGGTGCGCCGGCAGTTCCGCGAGATTCCCGGGATCCTCGAGGGCACGGCGCGGCCTGAGTACGGGACCGCGGTGCGCATCGTCACCGCCGCGGCGCAGCGCGAGATGATCCTGCCGGGCATCATCCCGGTCGTCGCGCCGATCGCCGTCGGATTGCTGCTCGGTCCGCGGGCGTTGGGTGGCCTGCTGCTCGGCGCTATCGTGACCGGCCTTTTCCTCGCGATCCAGATGACCAGCGGTGGCGCCGCCTGGGACAACGCCAAGAAGTACATCGAGGAAGGGCATCTGGGCGGGAAGGGTTCGGAGGCGCACAAGGCGGCGGTCACGGGCGACACCGTAGGTGACCCGAACAAGGACACCGCGGGCCCCGCCATCAACCCGATGATCAAGGTGGTGAACATCATCGCCATCCTGGTCGCCGCCTACGTGGCGAACAACTACCTGGTGCACTAAGGCAGCAGGTCTTTTCCGGCGGTACACTCGACCGCGAGGTGGACGATTACCAGAAGGAGATCGCCGACCTCGAAACACAGGTTGAGCAGCTGGTGGAGGCCGAGGGCGACGCCAAGACGATTGCCGAGCTGAGCATGCAGCTGGACATCCTCAAAGCCATCTACGCACGGGCCACGGACCTTCTGCGCCGCGGCCGCGAAGACGAGGGTCTTCGCTACGGCCTGCGGATCCAGGGTTACGGTGACTGGACGCTCGACAACGTCTACGCATTCGTCTACGAGCGGTCCGTCGAGCTCGAACCCAACGCGCACCATGCGTTCGTGGGCGGCATCAAGACGGCCGACTTCGCGCTCATGCTCAATTCGTGATGGGAGGGTCCTGATGGAAACCCCGCTCACTCCGCTCGAGTTCGCGCGCCGGACACGCAAGCTTTACGGAGACCGCGAGGGCATCGTCGACGGTGACCTGCGGCTGACCTATGAGCAGTTCTTCGACCGGTGCGACCGCTGGTCGTCGGCGCTGCAGGCGATGGGCGTCGCGCCCGGCGACCGCGTGGCGTACATCGCCCCTAACACCCACGAGCAGCTCGAGTCGTTCTACGCGGTGCCGCAGATTGGCGCGGTCCTCGTTCCCATCAACTTCCGCCTGACCGCGGAAGACTTCGTGTACATCAGCAACCATTCGGGCGCCAAGGCGCTGTGTGTCCATCCCGACTATGTGGCGGCGGTGGATGGCGTTAGAGACCAGCTGCGGACCGTCGAGCATTTCGTGGTCCTCGGTTCGGGCGCGCGGCCCGGGTGGCGCGACTACGAGACTGAGGTGGCCAAAGCCGGGCCGGTGTTCAAGCGACCGGAGATCGCCGAGACCGACCTCCTCACGATCAACTACACGAGCGGGACGACTGCCAAGCCCAAGGGCGTGATGATCACGCACCGCAACGCGTGGGCAAACGTGGTCGGCACCCTGGTGCACTTCCACATCACGGTCGGCGACCGCTACCTGTGGACGCTGCCGATGTTCCACGCCAACGGATGGACCTTCGTCTGGATCATCACCGCGGTCGGCGGCACGCATGTCTGCCTGCCCAAGGTCGAGCCGGCCAGGGTGTTCGACCTGATCCGCAAGGAAGAGGTTGGCTGGTTGTGCGCCGCGCCGACCGTCTTGATCGCCCTCGCCAACGCCTCAGCGGATGTGCGCGGCGACGTGCCCAGGGGCGTGCAGGTGATCACCGCGGGCGCGGCGCCGGC
>VBGE01000399.1 GCA_005880345.1 Chloroflexota bacterium
CTTTGGCCCGGGCGGTCGTCACATAGTCGTTGCGCAGGACGTCCAGGAGCCCGGTGCGTGTGTGGCGGGCGATGTATCCGACGTACGGCAGTCCGAGGGCGAGCGAGGGCAGGAGAATCTGCGCTCCCTGGCAGCAAGGTCCAGGGTCGTAGTAGATGAGCCCGCCGGTGAAGTTGTAGAGGAAGCCTGTGCCGAGGAGGATCAGGAGGAAGGCCCAGACGAAGTTGGGCATCGAGTAGACGAGCAGGGCGGCGGTGATGAGGCCGCGGTCGGTGAGGCTGTTGTGTCTCCGCGCCGAGATGATCCCCACCGCGACGCCACCCCCGATCGCGATCAGCGCGGCCAGCAGCCCGATCTCGCCGCTGAGCACGGCCTCGGGCTGCAGCGTGTGGGCGAGGTCGCCGTTGACGATCCGGGCGAGGAGGCGGACGTACTGCACCGGCAGAGGGAGGTCGAGGCCGAGGCGGTGCAGGCCCTGCTCGTACTGCAGCGGGGTCTGGTGGCTCTCCCGGGCGACCGGGTCGCCCGGGAGGAAGTGCAGCGCGGAGAACATGACCAGCGAGCCGACAAGGGCGCTGATCGGGATCAGCGAGATGCGTCCCGCCAGCCGCCACAGGGTCACATCGGGAAGTTACATCGCGGCCGTCTGACGCCGGTGCTCGATGACCTTGCGCATGGTCGCGTTGGCGCCCGCCGCCTGGTTCATCCGCGCGCCCAGGGCGGGGGAGAGGTCGAGCATCGCCTTGAGCAGGCGCCCGGGGCCTGGCATCACGAC
>VBGE01000080.1 GCA_005880345.1 Chloroflexota bacterium
GTGAGGGACAGGCTGCTCGGGCGCCCGCATCTCGACCTCGACCTCGTGGTCGAGGATGGCGACGCGCTGGCCCTCGCGCGCAGGTTCGCCGAGCTGGCCCATGCCGGCCCGCCGGTGACGTTCGAGCGCTTTGGCACCGCCCAGGTCACGCTGCCCGGCCGCCTGGTCGAGTTCGTGGCCGCGCGGGCGGAGTCCTATGCCCCGGACTCGCGCAAGCCCGACGTGCGCCGCGCGAGCCTCGATGAGGATCTCCGGCGCCGGGACTTCACCGTCAACACGATGCTCATGGACCTCGACGGCAACGTCCACGACCCGCTCGGAGGACGCCGCGATCTCGAGGCGAAGCTGCTCCGGACTCCGGCCGACCCGCGCCAGACGTTCAGCGACGACCCGCTCCGCATGCTGCGCGCGATTCGATTCGCGGCCGAGCTCGGGTTTGAGCTGGCGCCGGACCTCGTGCCGGCCATGCGTGAGCTCAAGGGACGCCTGGCGCCACCTGTCATCTCGATCGAGCGCATCCGCGACGAGCTGTCGCGAATGCTCGAGTCGGAGAGGCCCAAGCTCGCGCTCGAGCTTCTGGACCAGGCCGAGCTGCTGGGCGTGGTCCTGCCCGAGATCGAGGCATGCAAAGGCGTCGCCCAGAGCGGCTACCACACCCACGACGTGTTCGGGCACACGCTCCTGACCGTCGACCACACCCCGCCCGAGCTTCTCCTTCGGGTGGCAGCGCTCTTCCACGATGCCGGCAAGCCGGCGACCGCCAAGGGCGACGGCACCTTCCTGGGCCACGAGGAGGTGGGGGCGAGCATCGCGAAGGCGGCCCTGGAGCGGTTGCGCTTCCCCCAGAAGGACGTCGACGTGGTGACCGGCCTGGTCCGGCTTCACCTCAGGCCGGTTTTCTACCGTTCCGAATGGACCGATGGCGCGGTGCGCCGCATGGCGCGCGACGCCGGGCCGCTCCTCGACCGCCTGATGCTGCTCGCCAGGGCGGACATCGCCGCCTCGTCCTATCCGGAGCCCGAAAAGCTCGACGAGCTGCGGGCCAGGCTCGACGCTGTTCGTGCCGAGCACCCCTCCAGGCTGGCGCCGCTGATCACGGGCGAAGATATCATGCGCATCCGCGGCATCCTTCCAGGACCGGAGGTGGGCCGGATCAAGCAGAAGCTGGAGGAGCTGGTCATCGACGGCGAACTGCCGCCCGACAGCCAGGCGGTAAAGGATTACCTGGCGACACATCCACAGCTTTGACTTCTGCCGCTATGCTGCGCTTTGGAGGGAGCCGCCACTGGGGAGTTCGGCGGCCGGGGAGGTAGCTGAAATGTCCGAGGTTCTTTTGGAATCGCCGGCGGCGGCGAGCACGAACGGGGGAACGGATCCGCTGGGGCTTGATCCCAAAGCGACCGTGCTGGCCCCCGACGACGCGCTCTCCGGCAAGCTCGTCTTGAAGGGTTCGGGCCAGGTGCTCGGCAACTTCAGCGGCCAGATCGAGTGCTTCGGCGACCTGCTGATCGGCCCGGAAGCGCACGTCGAGGCCGACATCAAGGGCACCCGAATCACAGTCTCGGGCCTCGTGCGGGGCAACATCATCGCCAGCAACCGGCTGAAGATCACGAGCTCAGGCCGGCTGGAAGGCGACGCCACCGTAGGGGCGCTGGTCGTGCAGGAGGGGGGAGTCCACTACGGGGTGATCCGCGTTCACCCGGAGGGCATCCCCGACACGCCGCCGGAGCGCATGAGCAGCGTGCCGGCGCAGTCGACCGTCGTAACTTTGAAGGCCCTACCGACCCCTGTCGGAAAGGTCAGAAAATTCTGGGGTGAGTTCTTCTAAGAAGCCGGCGAAGAAGCCAGCTCGGGCACGGGGCAAGGCGCCTCGCGCCCGAGCGGCCAGTCGTCCAGCGCCGGCCAGAGCGGCGAAGCAGACTGCCCCACGGGGGCGCCAGCCGGCGAGTCAGCCGGCCAAGAAGGCCGCTCCCAGGCCCGCCCCGAAGCCGCCGCCCAGGACGCGCCAGGCGGACATCCCGACTCCGCAGCCGCTCCCGACCCGGCCGGTCATCCCCCCGCCGCGGCCCGGCATCCGGCTGGCCGGCTCCGCCTCGTCGCGCCTGACCATCAAGCCCAGCCCGCCTCAGGGCCCGCGGCCCCAGCTCCTGCTCTCGACCAAGGTGCGGCCCAGCGGTCCGCGGCGTCTCAGCGAGGTGGAGCTCGACGAGGACGAGGTTCTGATCGACGAATTCGAGGCGATCCTCGACGGCGAGAGGGTCAAGATCACGGCTGTCCTGGAGCGCACGTGCGTTTACGTACACGAAGATGGCGAGCGGCGGCTGGTGCGCAAGGAAGAGCTGTGGGTGGAGGCTGACAAGCTTCCCATCCGGAGTCGCGGACTTCCCTAAGCCTTCCGCTACCCTTCGCTGAACCCATGATCGAAGAGCCGAAGATCAATCGCAACCTCGCGCTCGAGCTGCTTCGCGTGACCGAAGCCGGCGCGCTGGCGGCCGCACCTCTCCAGGGTCGTGGCAACAAGGAGGCCGCCGACGCGAGGGCCGTCGAGGCGATCCGCTCATCGCTGGCCACGGTCGACATGAAGGGCACTGTGGTGATCGGCGAGGGCGAGAAAGACCAGGCGCCGATGCTCTATTTCGGGGAGCAGATCGGCAACGGCCTGGAGCCTGAGGTGGATGTCGCGGTGGACCCTATCGAAGGCACGAGCCTCACCGCGTCGGGCCTGCCGGGCGGGATCTCGGTGGTCGCGCTCGCCGAGCGCGGGACCATGTTCACGACCCACGTGCACTACATGAGAAAGCTCGTCGTCGGCCGCAAGGCACGAGGTGTCGTCGACATCGAGATGCCGGTGGAGTGGAACCTGCGCCGCATCGCCAAAGCCGAAGGTCTGCCGGTGCAGGAGCTGACTGTCGTCGTGCTCGACCGGGACCGCAACAAGGAGGTGATCGCACAGATCCGAGAGGTGGGGGCGCGCATCAAGCTCATTTCCGCCGGCGACGTCGCCGGGGCACTGGAGGCGGCGCTCGAAACCAGGTTCGGCATCCACTGCATGATGGGCTCGGGCGGCGCCACCGAAGGCGTGCTGGCGGCGTGCGCCATCAAGACGATCGGTGGCGACATGCAGGCAAAGCTCCACTTCCGCGACGACAAGGAGCGGGAGGTCGCCATCAAAGAAGGCCACAAGCCGGACAAGGTGCTGTGCCTCGACGACCTGTGCGCGGGCAAGGACATCTTCTTCGCCGCCACGGGCATCACCTCAGGCGAGCTGCTGCGAGGCGTCCGTTATGAGGACGTGTATGCATTCACGCAATCCATGGTGCTGCGCTCGGCCTCCGGCACGATGCGCATCGTCGATGCGTATCACCCGATCGACAAGCTGCGGGCAAAGGGCCTGTTGCCTGAACAGGTCGCCGTCCGCTGAGCGCCACCGAGGCCGGGCAGTTCCTGACGGCGGCCAGCAAAAGCCTTGGCCCTCCGCAGTGGGAGTGGATCGCGACCGCGCGCATCGTCGCGCGGCAGCGCAAGTCCGTGGGCGCGGTCGAGGAGGTGCTCGATGGCCTGCTCTCCAGCGCCGACCAGGCGATGGTCAACGCGTTCACGAGCGGGTTTCGCGTCACGCAGGTGAAGACCGCGATCGAGAAGTCGCTGCCCGCCCCCACCGCGGTGGCGGCAGCGCTCGAGTCGGCGCAGGTGGTGGCGCTGGGCATTCTCGTGCGCGAGCTGATGCAACCCGCTCAGTTCCAGCTCGTGTATCGCCCCTTCGCGAGCATCGTGCCCGCTCCCGGTTACCGGCCCGCCGGACCCATCGACCAGCAGATCGCCGGCTTCCTCCGCCTGCTGCCGACGCTGAAGGGTGAGGTCGAGGCGGAGGTGGCCGCCGTCGCCAGGTCCCTGAGCCAGCCGGCCAGGCCGGCCACCAGTACGGCGGCGAGCGCTGTCCCGGTGCTTGCCGCCGCGGTCGGGCTCGACCCGGCGGCGAACTACACCGCGGCCTGGAAGCAGGTCATTGGGACCGCCAACCAGATGGGGCGGACGCAGGCGTTCCGCGCGATGCAGGACAGCGCCGAGCAGGCGGCGCCGCACGACGGGCTGGGCATCGTCGGCTTCGCGGGCGTAGCGGCGGGGGCCATCTTCATGCGGGACGTGGTGCCGGTCGAGAAGGTGCTGCTTCTCTATGAGCCCTTCGCGGGGGCCTGCTCTTACGAGGCTCTCGCCTAAGCCGTCTTCACGGCCGCGGCCTGGCCCAGGCCGAGCTCCTCGACGGCAACCTCGCGCATCTTGAATTTCTGAACCTTGCCCGTGACCGTCATCGGGAAGGCATCGACGAATTTCCAGTGGCGCGGAATCTTGTACGTGGCGATCTTGCCCTTGCACCAGGCGGCGAGCTCGTCGCCAGTCGATGAGGCGCCCTGGCGGAGCTTGACCCACGCCATGACCTCCTCGCCGTACTTTTCGGAGGGCACGCCGATGACCTGGACGTCCGCGACGTCGGGGTGCGTGTAGAGGAACTCCTCGACCTCGCGCGGGTAGATGTTCTCGCCGCCGCGGATGATCATGTCCTTGATCCGGCCGACGATGTTGATGTAGCCCTCGGCATCCATGGTCGCCAGGTCGCCGGTGTGCATCCAGCGGCCGGAGTCCACCGCCAGCCTGGTGGCCTCCTCGTTGTCCCAGTAGCCTCGCATCACCGAATACCCGCGGGTGCAGAGCTCGCCCGCCGTATCGCGCGGCACGAGGGCGCCGGTGCTCGGATCGATGACCTTGATCTCGACGTGCGGGTGCACTCGGCCGACCGTCGACACTCGGCGCTCGAGCGGATCGTCGGTCGTCGACTGTGTCGAGACGGGCGAGGTCTCCGTCATGCCGTAACAGATGGTCATCTCCGGGATGTGCATCACGGTCTGGACCTTCTTCATGACCTCGACCGGACACGGCGAGCCGGCCATGATGCCGGTGCGAAGAGAGCTGAAGTCGAACTCGTTGAAACGGGGATGCTCCAGCTCGCCGATGAACATCGTGGGCACGCCGTAGAGCGACGTGCAGCGTTCGTCCTGGACCGTTTGCATGGTGGCCACCGGGTCGTAGGCCTCGGCCGGCACGACCATCGTGGCGCCGTGAGTTGTGCACCCGAGATTGCCCATCACCATCCCGAAGCAGTGGTAGAAGGGCACCGGGATGCAAACCCTGTCGTGCTCGGTGTACCTCAGCATCTCCGCGACGAAGTAGCCGTTGTTCAGGATGTTGTGGTGGGTGAGGGTTGCCCCCTTCGGATAGCCGGTAGTGCCAGACGTGTACTGGATGTTGATCGGGTCGTCGAACTGCAGCGACGCCTCCACCTCATGCAGCGCATCGGGTTCCACGCCGGACGCGTCGCGAATCAACGCATCAAACCCATCCTCCATGACGACCGCCTCGCGCAACTGTGGGCACCGGCTTCTGACCTCTGCGAGCATCGACACGTAGTCGGCCTGGCGAAAGCGTGGGGCCAGGACGAGGAAGCTCGTCCCCGACTGGTTGAGCGCGTACTCGAGCTCCGATGTTCGGTACGCGGGATTGATGTTGACCAGGATCGCGCCCATCGCAGCTGTTGCGTACTGGACGACGACCCACTCATAGCGGTTGGGCGACCAGATCCCGACGCGATCGCCCTTCGCCACTCCGCGCGCCATCAGCCCGCGGGCGAGCAGCTCGCACTGGTCGACGAGCTCTCGGTACGTCGCGCGGTAGCCCTGATGGGGCACGACGAGGGCTTCGCGATCTGGCACCCGCGCAGCCGTGCGCCGGAGGTTGTGGAAGATCGGCTCACCGAGAAGAGGCTTGTCGCCGGCGCCGTGAACGTAGCTCAGCTCAGTCATCAGCTAACCCCTTGACATTGTCCTCGGATCGTCGCAGGCTGGAGGCAATTCGTTCTCCGTCCGGGACCGCCGACAGTCCACGCAAAGGTTGGCCTCCATAAGTAGGCAACGGCCGTAGAGCGGCGCAGAAACCAAAAGCGTGTCACCCGGTGGCTTCCCGGTCGAGGCGGTGTCCGCTGCAGGCGCCGCCTCGTTTTATGTCGTAGGGGAGGCGGGCCTCCCCTACGAGACCCCTCCTTCCACAGTCCACACCTGGCGGCGTTTGGCGCTACACGCCGAGTGACGGCCCGAGTAAATCGGGCCTATAACTCCACTTCGTTTTCTAGCGGACTGCTCTGATTCTGCTCACGAACACGGTTCCGAGGATCAGGAAGGCGATCGCGCTCGAGAACACGACCCGGTAGCCCGAGTTGGCGGAAGCGTGGTTGAAGTAATCGAGCGCGTTCCCCGCGAAAAAC
>VBGE01000081.1 GCA_005880345.1 Chloroflexota bacterium
CTTGTTGTGTGCGAACGGCCTGTCCTTGCGTCGCGAGGCGAGCCGGCGCGCGGTCGCCAGCGCGGTGCCCGAAGGCGCGTCGAGCTTGGTCGCGTGGTGCATCTCGATCACTTCGACCGCCTCGAAATGCGGGGCGGCGATCTCGGCCAGGTGCATCATCAGCACCGCCCCGATGGCGAAGTTCGGTGCCACGATACCGCCCACCTTCTTGGCCTTGCACGCGGTCTCGAGCTTGTCCACGTCGGCGCTGGACAGCCCAGACGTGCCGACCACGGGCGAGGCGCCGGCCGCGACGGCGGCGAGGGCGTTGTGCATCGCCTCGTTCGGCTTAGTGAAATCGACGAGCGCCTGCGGCCGCTTCTGGTGGAGAAACTCGGCCAGGTCATCGCCGCGCGCGATGCCTCCCACGTATTCGATGGCGGGCTCGTTCTGCAGAGCTGCCGCAAGCACCGAGCCGACCTTGCCTCGGTGTCCCGCCACCGCGACCCGTATCGGCTCGGTCATCTAAACGTCAGTCGCGGCGTGGTCGCCTGTCCCGTCCTCCGCCGTTGCGCCCGCCCCTGTCGCGGCCCCCGAAGCCGCCCTCGCGCGGCGCGGGCGCCGGTGAGGCAAGCGCTGTCGCCATCACCTCTGGGTTGATTTTCTCTTCGATGGGCAGACCCTTGGAGGTCAGCTCCTCGATCGCCGCCTGGCGGCTCAAGTTGAGCCGGCCCTGGCTGTCGACCTCGACGGCCTTGACCACGATCTCGTCCCCGATGTTGCAGACCTCTTCGACGCGCTCGACACGGTGGTCGGTGAGCTTGGAGATGTGGACGAGCCCGTCCTGGTTCGGCAGCACCTCGACGAAGGCGCCGAACGGCATGATGCGGACGACCTTGCCCTGGTAGATCTTCCCGACCTCGACCTCGTCGGTGAGGCCTTTGATCCAGTCGATGGCCTTCTGACCGCCTTCCTGGTCGACCGCGGCGATGAAGACTCGGCCATCATCTTCGACGTCGATCTGCGCGCCCGTCTCCTCGGTGATCTTGCGGATCATCGAGCCTCCCTTGCCGATGATGTCGCGGATCTTGTCGGGGTTGATGAGGATCGTCGTGATACGCGGAGCGTAGTCACTCATCTCGACGCGAGGCTTCGGCAACACCGCGAGCATCTTGTCGAGCACGAACAGCCGTGCCTCTCGGGCCTGCTCCAGCGCCTGGGCCATGATCTCGTGGGTGAGACCCTTGATCTTGATGTCCATCTGAAGGGCTGTGATCCCTTCGCGTGTCCCGGCGACTTTGAAGTCCATGTCGCCCAGCGCGTCCTCGACGCCCTGGATGTCGGTCAGCACCGCGAACTTGCCCTCTCGTGTGACGAGGCCCATCGCAATGCCGGCGACCGGCGACTTGATCGGCACGCCCGCGTCCATCAAAGCAAGCGTCGAGCCGCACACCGACGCCATCGACGTCGAACCGTTCGAGCTCAGGATCTCGGATACCAGGCGGATCGTGTACGGCCAGTCTTCAATTGGCGGCACGACCGGCAGCAGCGCGCGCTCGGCGAGCGCCCCGTGTCCGATCTCGCGCCGGCCCGGGCCGCGCTGCGGCCGAGCCTCGCCGACGGAGTACGGCGGGAAGTTGTAGTGATGCATGAAGCGCTTGAACTCCTCGGCGGTCAGCCCGTCGAGCTTTTGCTGGTCGGACATCGAGCCGAGGGTCGCGATCGTCAGGGCTTGCGTCTGGCCGCGGGTGAACAGGCCCGAGCCGTGTGTGCGGGGCAGGACGCCGACCTCGACTGTGATCGGCCGCACGTCCTTCAGGCCGCGGCCGTCGACGCGCACGCCCTCCTCGACGATCCGCTGCCGGACACGGTCCTTCAGTGCCTTGTCGAAGAGCTTGCCCATGATTTCGATGTGCTCGGGGAAACGCTCACCGAGCTCGACGATCGTCTTCGTACGAAGGTCGTCCAGCGCGTTCTCACGCTTTGCCTTGTCGGCGCTGTAGAGCACCGGGTCGAGACGCAGGGCCAGATACTCCCCGACGATCTCGAGCATCTGCTCGGGGTAGGTGTTGGGGAACCACTCCCGCTTCTCGAGACCGATCTGGTCGCGCAGCTCGTTCTGCGCGGCGCAGATTCGCCGGATCTCGTCGTGCGCCTGGCTCAGCGCATCGAGCACGACCTGCTCGCTCACGCCCTTCGCGCCTGCTTCGACCATCAGGATGGCGTCCGCGGTGCCCGCGACCACCAGGTCCAGCTCCGAGTCGCCCATCTTCGACATCAATGGGTTGGTCACGACCTGACCGTCGAGGTAGCCCATGCGGACCGCACCCACCGGGCCCTGGAACGGGATATCCGAGATCACGAGCGCGGCGGACGCGCCATTGATGCTCAGGATCGTCGGGTCGTTCTCCTGGTCGACCGACAGCACGGTCGAGATGACCTGCACGTCGAGGCGGAACCCTTCGGGGAACAGCGGGCGCAGCGGGCGGTCGGTCAGCCGGGAGGCGAGGATCGCCGTCTCGCTGGGCCTGCCTTCACGGCGCATGAACGCGCCGGGGATCTTGCCCGCCGCGTAAAGCTTCTCCTCGTAATCGCAGGTGAGGGGGAAGAAGTCGATCCCCTCCCGCGGCTCCTTCGACATCACCGCCGTGCTCAGCACTACGGTGTCGCCCTGGCGCACGATCACCGCGCCGTTGGCCTGCTCGGCCACCCGGCCGGTCTCAAAGGAAAGCCGCCTGCTTGCGACCTCTACGTTTTTCGTGACAACTGCCACGCCAATACCTCCATGAATGTGGGAGGAACCCTGGCGGTGCGACTTGTGGGTCAGATTCCTAGCAGCTGCCTTTCAGGGTGAACCTGAACGAGAGCTTCTAAGAGCTGACCCGCGCTACCGTGCCGGGTCCTCCCGATTTAACCGAAAGTGCGCCCTGCGCGCGCCCGGCGGAACTACGACTATCTCCTGATCCCGAGCTTGGCGACGAGGGCGCGATAGCGTTCGACGTCGGTGTCCCTCAGGTAGTTCAGCAGACGCCGCTGCTTGCCGACCAGGAGAAGAAGGCCGCGGCGCGAGTGGTGGTCTTTGGCGTGCGTCTTCAGGTGCTCGGTGAGCTCCCGGATTCGTGCGGTGGACAGTGCGATCTGGACCTCGGGTGAACCCGTGTCCCCGTCCGCTCGCCTGTGCTCCGCGATCAGCTTGCCTTTGACTGCGTTCTCTACTGCCAAACTCGCTCGCGATTATACGGGCGGAGCTTCAGCGGCTGTATTCGACCGATCCGTCCGACCTCGGGTCCGCCCCGGCGCGCCACGCGGATGGCCCGTCGACCACGATCGCGTGAGCGTGCCCGAACGAGTGATGCCTGGCCGGCATGAGCAGGACGTTGGGGTCGGATCTCGCCATCTCCCCCGCCCCCGGGTAGTCGGCTTCGACGGCCAGGGTCACGTTGTCGGCCAGCACCGCCTTCCTGGGCCTGGCGACGGCCGCGGCCGGATCGAGCTTCTCGTCGACCATGTTCATCAGGACCTGGGCCTGCAGCTGCGGCTGGCGCTCGCCGCCCATCGAGCCGAACGCGACCCAGGGCCGTCCCTCACGAGACGCCATGGCCGGGATGAGCGTGTGCATCGTCCGCTTCTTCGGCTCGAGATGGTTTGCGTGCGTGGGATCGAGGCTGAAGTAGACGCCTCGATTCTGGAGCAGCATCCCGGTCCCTTCGGCGACGACGCCCGAGCCAAAGTCGTAGGCGACGCTCTGAATGAGAGAGACAAGATTGCCGTGCTCATCGGCCGCGCACAGGTAGACCGTGTCGCCGCCTTCCCGCCCCGAGGCCTTGCCCGCCGCGGCGTACGCGGGATCGAGGAACGGCTGGAGGGGCGTGGGCGAGAAATCAGGATCGGTGATGTAGCGGTCGCGCAGCGCGTAGCTGGCATCGCGCGCCTCTTTAAAGGTAGAGCCCGCCTGCAGCCGCACCAGCATCCCGGCAGCGGCCAGACCCTGGGTCGGCGGCGGCAGCTCGTAGACGACGAGGTCGCGGTAGGCAAACGCGATCGGGTCGACCCATTGCGAGCGGTGCGTCGCGAGATCCTGCCGCGTGACCAGCCCATCGCGCTTGCTGATGGCGGCCGCGATCGCGGTCGCGATCTCGCCTCGGTAAAACGTGTTGATCCCGCCGCGCCCAATGTCCTGCAGGACTGAAGCCAGGTCAGGGTTGCGCAGCAGCATGCCGGCATCCATGGGCGGGTACAGCGCGTACGCGGGGCGCTCGCTGCCGAGCCAGTCAGCCGCCATCTTGAGGAACTCCGACAGCTGCGGTGTGATGAGGTAGCCGTTCTGGGCCAGGCCCGCGGCCGGCTCGAGCACGGCGCCGAGGCCGAAGCTGCCGAACCGTTCCAGCAGCCGACCCCAGGCTTCAACTGTGCCTGGCACCGTCACCGGCAGGACGCCCCTGGCGGGGATCGCCTCCAGGCCCCTTGAGTGAATGGCGTCGATGGTCGCCAGCTCGCCCGAACGCCCAGCACCGACCAGGCCGACCGGTGAGTCAGCCCCCGCGGCCCAGACGATCGCCATGAGGTCGCCTGCGACCGACGTCATGTGGGGATACACCACGCACAGCACTGCGTTGGCCGCAATGGCGGCGTCGATGGCGTTGCCGCCGTCACCAAGGATCTGCGCACCGACCTCACTTGCGAGGTGGTGTGGGGTCGCGATAACCCCCTTCGTTCTCCCCACGAGCTCAGATGCTACGCAGTGAGTTCGCGGGAGCCCCTTTTGAGGTCACCTGGGAGTTATGAACTCGATGGCGCCCGGCTGGATCTCGAACAGCGCCGGCAGGAAGCCGACCGCCTCCCCGTCGATGTCGAGCCGCACCTGGACCGGCGACGTCACCGAGATGCGCTTGCCGTAGACGAGCTCGTAGTGCGAGTTGGCCTGGTCCAGGTGCTTCCCGCTGACGATGTCGTTCATGCCTCGCATCGTCTCGATCTTGCCCGCATTTTTGATGAGGATCACGTCGAACACGCCATCTGTCGGTGACGCCGACGGCGCCATCTGCATCCCGCCGCCGAAGTACTGGCAGTTCGCCACCACCACCTGCTGTGCTTTGGGCAGCTCGTACGTGGCGTTGTCGATCACGACCGTCATCGGCTTGTTCCGGTACGTGAGGAGGGCGCGCAGGCCGCCAAGGCGGTACGAAGCGCTGCCGAAACGCTTCGTGCCGTTGCCCATGTTGAAGACCACGTCTCCGCCGAGCCCGGCGTCGGCGATGTTGATGAAGTGACGCACCCCGGTGCTTCCGTCCGCGGTCGTGTAGGTGACACATCCCGCGTCGAGCCGCCTGACCAGGCCTTTGCTCAAGACGTCTATGGCCTGCTTGGGGTCGGCTGAGATACGAAGTGTCCGGCGGAAATCGCCACCGGTGCCCAGCGGGACCATGGCCAGCTTGCTCGTCGTGGGGATCGGGGCGCCATTGCGAAAGAAGCCGTTGACGACCTCGTTCAGCGTTCCGTCCCCGCCTACCGCCACGACCACAGGCCGAGAATCCCGAACTGCACGCTGCGCGATCTCGGTGGCCTCGTTGGGCCGCGTGGTCAGGGCGACCTCGTAAGGCAGGCCGCTCGAAGGCAGCCAGGATTCGACGGCCGCCCACTCCCTGCCCGCCTTGCCCGCCCCGGACGCAGGGTTGACGACGAACAGGATCGGTGCGCCGGGCCGGCCGCCTATGACGCGCCTCCGAGCGCGCGCGGATTCATGATCCCCTCAGGATCGAGCCCTTCCTTAACCGCTCGCCACACTCGCATCCAACCTCCCATCTCATCGGCGACCCATCTCGCCCTCGCCTGG
>VBGE01000082.1 GCA_005880345.1 Chloroflexota bacterium
AATGCGGCGTCTTCCGGGTCGTAGAGGCGGAGCAGCAAGGGCCGGATCCCCGCCTGCATCACCGCTCGCATGGCTTCCAGACCGGCGCGCAGGTCCGCGAAGGCGAGCCCGCGACCGACCGTCGACTCCGGCAATCGGTGGATTCGAAGCACGGCGCCGATGACCACCCCGAGGCCGCCTTCGGAGCCCAGGAAAAGCTCGTGCAGCGCAGGCCCGACCGCGGATCGCGGACCCGGCCGCGGCGCGGCAAAGGTTCCGTCGGGTAGGACCACCGCGAGCGAGATGACCATGTTCTCGATGCTTCCATAGCGACTCGATTCCTGGCCGGACGAGCGAGTCGC
>VBGE01000083.1 GCA_005880345.1 Chloroflexota bacterium
AGAAGCGTCAACGCGATCACGTCGGGCAGGAGACTGCTCACGAGCGCGCCCAGGTCTCGGGTCGTGGACCGTACGGCACGCCTTCCTCGGGCGCTTCCGGATGAAGCATGTCTTCGCGCCTCCACCGCGCGGCCAGCCCCAGCAGCAGGATCACGAAGAAGTAGGCGATCACGGCATAGACCACGACCAGCGTCGCGAGCATGGTCCAGACGAACGAGGCCGGGGCGGTGGTGACCGCATCCGCGACTCGCAGCAACCCGTACACGATCCACGGCTGACGGCCGACTTCGGTGGTGACCCAACCGCTCTCGACAGCGACGTAACACCCGACCCCGGCCAGGGCGGCGACCCGATAGAACCAGACGGATTCCGGCAGGCGCCGCCGCCGGAGCAAGATCCAGAAGTACCACGCGGCGAGCAATGCGCCCGCGGTGCCGAGGCCGACCATGAGGTCGAACGCCAGGTGGCTGATGTTCGCCTCGACGACCGATGGCCGGTCG
>VBGE01000084.1 GCA_005880345.1 Chloroflexota bacterium
CGCCGATGACCTCAGGGTTGCGGTCTCTCGTCGTCCAGGTGATCTCGATCGCCGCGAACTTGGCCGGCTGATCCTGCACCAGGGCCCGAGCGGACAGGTCGCCGACCAGCAGCTGCACGGGCGTCAGCGCGGCAGCGAGCGTGAACGGCACGGCAAACGCCAGCTGCTGATAGCGGTCGCGCCGCCCGCGCAGCCAGGCCACCGCGTACACCGACGCGACCACGAATCCGGTCGTCATGTAGATCGCGATGATGAAGTGCCAGAACTCATAGCCCAGCGCGCGCGTGAACAGCGCCGCCATCACGTTGACGTCGACCACGCGGCCGGCGTCGACGGTGATGCCGCCCGGCGTGTTCATGAACGCGTTGGCGGACAGCACCGAGACCGCCCCCAAGACGCCGGTCGGCGGGAGCGCCAACCCCAGGAGAAAGTGCGTCCTGGGCCGCAGTCGCGTCCACCCATACAGGTAGATGCCGATGAAGATGGCCTCGAGGAAGAAGGCGATGCCTTCGATCGCGAAACCAAGGCCGAGCGCGGCCCCAAAGCGCCCCATCAACCGCGGCCAGAGGATGCCGAACTCGAAGGAAAGGATGGTTCCGGTGACGGCTCCGACCGCGAACTGGACCGCCATCACGACCGACCAGCGCCGAGCGATCTTGATCGCAACGGGGTCCTTGCGGGCGAGCCCTATCCCTTCCATCAACAGAGTCAGCGCAGGCAGCGCGACGCCCAACGGCACGATCAGGACGTGGGCGGCGAGCGTGAACGCCATCTGGATCCGGCTCGGGAGAAGGGCGCTCTCGCCGGCCAGCCACACCATGAAAAACATCATGGCCCTACGCGGTTCGCCGCATCCTGGGCCGGGCCTTTGTAGACTCCGCGCAGAACGCGGTGACTCCGACCATCCGTCTCGGGCGACTGTTCGGCATCGAGATCGGCTTCAACTGGAGCCTGATCTTCATCTTTGTCTTGATCGCCGGGGCGGTGGCGACGCAGTGGCTCCCATCGACGGCACCAGGACATGCCGCGACCACCTACTGGCTCGTCGGTTTGGCCGGTGCCATCCTTTTCTACGCGTCCCTCATCGCGCACGAGATGTCCCATGCCCTCGTGGCGCGGCGAAACGGAGTCAAGGTGGCCGGCATCACCCTGTGGCTCTTCGGCGGCGTCTCCAGGCTCGACGGCGAGCCGCCCAGCGCGGGCTCCGAGGCGCTCATCGCGGGCGTCGGCCCGCTGACCAGCCTGGGGGTCGCGGCGATCGCATTTGGCGTCGCGTACTTCACGTCGAATGACCTCGTCGGATCACTCTTCAGCTGGCTGACGACCGTCAACGTCGCCCTCGCGATCTTCAACCTGATCCCCGCGTTTCCGCTGGACGGTGGCAGGTTGTTGAGCTCGGTCCTGTGGTGGCGATCGGGCAGCCGGCAGGCCGGCGTGCACAACGCCGTTCGCGTCGGCCGGATCTTTGCCTACGTCATGATCGCCGGCGGCGGGGTGCTCGCCCTCGTCTTCGGCCAGGTCATCAACGGCGTGTGGCTGGCCTTCGTCGGGTGGTTCCTTCTTTCGGCCGGATCATCGGAGGAGGCGGGCTCGAACGTCAGGTCGCTGCTTCGTTTCATCCCGGTCTCCGCCGCCATGACATCGCCTGTGGTCACGTTGCCCGACTGGGTCACGGTGGAGCAATTCCTGGAGTCGATCGCGCCGAATCACAGCTTCACCACGTATCCGATCCATGAACCGTCGGGCAAGTTGACGGGCATGGTTCGGCTTTCAGACCTGGTCCGCATCCCGGCTCAGGATCGGCGCAGCAAGCACCTCATCGACGTCGCTCGCCCGATCTCAGAGGTGCCCGTCACCAATCCGCGCGAAGACCTCGTGGGATTGATTCAGCGCCTCGGTGCCGGCATGGATCAACGAGTGCTGGTGTTCGACAACGGGCAGCTGGTCGGCATCCTGTCGCCGGCTGACATCGCGCGCCTTCTGTCGGTCAGGCAGACGCTCGCCGGGCGGGGTCGCGGCGCCTAGCGCTTTTTGACGGCTTTCTCGATCTCGTCGCTCAGGTCGCGAAACGTCTCGGCGACGGCCGAACCGAAGGAACGCGCGGTCTGCTTTGTCTTCTCGCGCACCTCGGGATCTCTGGTCGTCGTCTCGAGCGACTTGAAAACGCTTTCGGCCGCCTGACGTAGCTGCTCGAGAGAACGGTTGAGCTCCGCGGTGTCCTTCTCGCTCCTCGCGTTTCGGTAGTGCCGCTTCAGGTCGCCGGCGAGACCCTGGATGTCGGACTCGAACTGGTTCCACGCTGATCTGGAGTCCTCGTTGCTCACGTCGTCCGGTCCCTCGGCCTGGCCTTGGTCCCGTGGTTGGTCGACCGCGCCGCTTCTGCCGACGCCGCCAGCGCGGCCGCCTTGTTCGGGGCGGGCGTGCCGGGCATGTGGAAGAGGCTTGTCACGCCCGTCACGCCCGGGACCTTGCGCACCGCCTCCTCGATGTGATGCATGTCGTCGGCGGAGTCGAGCTGGCCGCGCAGGATGATGTCCGTGCCCTCCACCTCGAACGTGACGCGTCCTCGCGGAATCGACCTGTCGGCAAACACCTCGCTTTCGACGCGATCGAGCAGCGCCCGGTCCTCGGCGGGATCACGCGAGTCGCCCGAGGCGAGATGACCGATGCGGCCGCGGATGGTGTGCCACGCGTATCGCGCCTGTCGAGTGGTGCCGCGCTCGACGTTGCGCGCCATGCGGCCCGAGCGTTCAATCACGCGAATCCGCCGCGCCTTTCCATTCTGCGGGTCGAGCAAGTACGCGGCTGCTGCGGACGCCGCCGCCACGAACGCCGCCACGAACCACCATCGCTTGCTCATCGCGACCTCCTTCATCTGAGCGCTGAACCCCCACCACGCCCGGCGTGGGCACGAGCGGCTGGGAACAGCCGCCTTAGACTTGAAGTTACTCCAACCATCATTTCCTGTCCTCCTGTCTGCCGGCATCGCCGCGCTCGCGACAGTGCTGACGACCAATCGCCCGAACATCTCGAAGCGGGGCTTCCGCTCTGAGCAAGGAGTCCGCGGGCCTGCTCGCCTATCGCCTGCGTGGCGACCAGCTCGAGGTGCTCCTCGTCCACCCCGGCGGCCCATTCTGGATGCGGAAGGACGAGGGGGCGTGGTCGATTCCGAAAGGCGAGATCGAGCCCGGCGAGCAGGCGACCGACGTCGCGCGTCGCGAGTTTCGAGAGGAGCTCGGCGCGCCGGCACCTGACAGCGAGCTCGTCCCGCTGGGCACGGTTCGCCAGGCCGGCGGCAAGTTGGTGCACGCGTGGGCGGCGGCGGGTGACCTCGACGTGGACAGGGTGAGCAGCGTCACCTTCGAGATGGAGTGGCCGCCACGCTCAGGTCAGAAGACGGCCTTTCCCGAGGTCGACCGCGCCGAGTGGTTTGACCTCGCGACCGCCCGGCGCAAGATCCTTCCCGCGCAGTCGATCTTCCTCGACCGGCTCGAACGAACGATCCGCTAGGTCGGCGTCGCCGCCTTGGCGTGATCGACGCGGCCGTCGGAGTCGAGGTACACGGCCATGATCACGTGACTTACCGGAGGGTTGTACACCGCGGCTTCGACGCGGGCGTTGACCGTGAGGTCGAACATCGCGATGTTGTGGTCCGCGCCGAGGTAGCGATAGTGGCTCCAGAGCGGGGCGACCAGGGCGAACACGTTGTCGCCCTGGCCCTGCAGGCGCGAATGAAAGCCCTCACTCAAGCAGTCCCAAACGCCCGGCGTCGCCTCCGAGCTGGTGATGGCGATGACAAAAATTTTGGCGCATTGCGGCGGATCAGGCGACGAGGTCGCTGCGACCTGCGAGCCTGACCGGCTGCACGTTGTGATCGCACCGGCGAGCAGCACGACGACAAGAAAACGGGCGAGGCGCATTCATTGAAAGAACGCGCCCGCCCGTGAATGAACTTTTCGAGCGCTAGCTCACCGCAGCCAGCGCGTTGACCTGCCCGTGGCCGTACCACGAGTTGTAGCCGGCGCCGCCCGTGCACTGCTGTGGTGCGCCGTTGTCCGTCGCCGGGAATAAGGCGTACTCCGCCAGCACCTCGGCCGACGGGCACGGCATGTTGTCGGCCGTGTTGTCGATTCGTGCCTGGACCGCCCCCGGCCGGATGACGCCGATGCTCACGAGCAGAGCGGCGACACCTGCCACGTGTGGCGAGGCCATCGAGGTGCCCTGCAAGTAGCAGTACACCGCCGTCGGGTACGTCGGATCCGCGGTCGGCTCTTTGACCGAGCGCGTGCACGCCTTGTCGGCCGGCCACGTCGAAAGCACGCGGCCGTTTGGCGCCTCGGCGGTTTTCTGCAGGATGCTGTCGCCACCGGGCGCCACCACCTGTACCGTGCCGACGCCGTAGCTCGAGTAGAACGACTTCTGGCGCAGGTTGCCGTCCGCGGTGACGCCGATGACTCCCGGGATCTCGACCGGGATGACCACGCAGGCGTTGGTCACGGGCCGTGCGACCGGGGTCGTGTTGTCAGGGCTCGTCACGTCCTGGGTCGGGTGCGCCAGGTCGTCGGCCTGGTTGCCCTCGGCCGCGACGACGGTCGTGCCGTTCTGCATGGCAAACCGGATCGCGCGGTCTTCTGCCTTCCAGATCGCGAACTGCGTCGGGTCGTTCTTGCAGTTGAACAGGAACGGGTCGGCGAAGTAGCTGTTGTTCGTCACGTTGATGTGGTGGTTGCCCGCCCACATGAATGCGCAGACGACTGCCTCGGGGAAGAAGAACCCGGCCGAGTCGCCCGCCTTGATGGCGGCCAGCTTGACGTTGGGCGCCACGCCGACGACGCCGAAGCCATTCCGCGCGGCGGCGATGGTCCCTGCCGTATGGGTACCGTGACCGTTGTCATCCTTCCAAGCGGCGGGTGCCGTGATCGGGGTGCCGCCAATGCACGAGACGCTATCGGTGAAGTCGATGTTTTGCGCCAGGTCTGGGTGCAGGTAGTCGACTCCAGTATCGATGTCACCGACGATCACCGACGGGCTGCCGCTGGTGATGGATTGCGCCTCGAACGCGTGGATCTGGCGCATGTCCCACTGCAACGCCGACAGGCTGTCGCCGGGCGCCGGCGTCACCGCCGGTGCTGTGTCCGAGCCGTTGGCGTCCGGCTGGTCGTTCTTGACCCTCGTTGCGCCCTGCGCGGTTGCGGTGACCGAGTCGATGTTCGAAGCGGACTGCAGGTTGCTCGCAAAATCGCTGCGGTTGGATTTCGCGATGGCGACGCCGATCTGCTCGTAGTTGTAGACGAGAGCACCCCCGGCGTCCTGCACCTGCGCGGCCGCGTTCTGTGACGACGCATCGGATTTGTAGAGAACCATGTACGACTGCACCGAGCCTATCGTCGCCGCGTGGACCGGGCCTGTGGCCACGCCGACCAGGGCCACCGAGCCCGCCGCGAGCAACGAGCCGAGGCGTGGCAACGCGCGTACGAACGAATGAGGACCGACCATTCACTTACCCCCTGCGCTACAAAAACCCCCGACGAATGCCATGGGTGAGCTTATCAACCCACGGCGCCGGAAGAAATACCCCTACCAGGGCACCGGCCGGCCGTCGCGGAAGAAGCCGGCGGTCGGCCCGCCGTCCGGCAGCTCGACCGCCCAGACGATCGAAGCGGCGCCTGCGCTAACCGGCCCGCCGCCGGGTCCGCCCATGTCGGTGGCGACCCACCCGGGGCTCACCGAATTGACCAGGATGCGATCGCGCCTCAGCTCGGCGGCCAGCATGCGTGTCACCGCGTTCAGGGCAACCTTGCTCGTCGCATAGGCGGGCGAGCCGCCGGCCATGTCTGCGAGCGAGCCGATCTCGGACGAGACATTCACGATTCGACCGTGCCTGCTCTTGCGCAGAAGCGGTGCAAATGCCTGGCACATCCGCCACGCGCCGAAGAGGTTGGTTTCGAGCGTCTGGCGCACAACGTCCAGGTCGACATCCGACGCGCGCCGATCCGGGTCGTAGTTGACAGCCGCGTTGTTGACGAGCGCGTGCAGCGCGCCAAAGGATTCCGCGACCTC
>VBGE01000085.1 GCA_005880345.1 Chloroflexota bacterium
TTCGGGCCGAAATGAGGGACGGCGCCAGGAGTAGCGGTGCCGTCCCTCGTCGCAAGGTCGTCTCAGTGCCCGGGGCAGAGCTTCACATTGGGGTTGTAGTTGGCGAACATGCCGTCCGGATTCGGACGCCAGATCCACGCGTGGAGCGCCCACAGGTGGAGCGAGGTGACGCTGGTGAACGAGCGGCCGTACAGCTGCGGCGGAGCGGCCGAGACCCACGCCGACCACGGAATGATGTACTCGATCGCGACGAGCTGCAGCCGGTCGCCGTTGACCTCATACACGAGGGCTTCGGGCTGGTTGGCGACCACCGTCGCGTCGAGCAGCGACGTGTTCACGTAATGCTGGCCCATCCCGCCGACCCCGGGCAGGTCAAAGCAGGGAAGCAAACGCTGATACCCGGCCGCGACCGCGGCGTTGACGTCATGCAGCGCGGCCGTCGCATTCCGGGCGCCCGCGAGCGCGCTCTCGTCGGTGCCGTTGGACGCCTGCACGACCGGAGCGGCGAAAAAGCCAGTCGCGACGACCAGGGCGGCGGCCGTTCGGCTCAACCACCTGACCATCTCACCGAGCCTCCGACGCGAGGTAGAAGTAGGGATCCAGGACGCGGACCGCTGTGATCTTGTCGGCCGGCAGCTGGTTCAGCTTGGCCGCCTGTCGGATCGCGTCCGGGCTCGGCGCGTCGTAGATGCAGAACGTCTTCTTGTGGTCGTCGGTGACGTACGAGTGGACCCACGTGACGCCCAGCTCGGCGTTCGTGCCGACCACTGACAGACACGCCTGCGCGCCCTTGTCTGACTGAGGGATCTCGAGGCCGTCCGGAAACGTGCGCTCGACCATGAACCGTGCCATCGCAACCTCCCTGTGCATTCGGTGGCCGAAGGGCCGCCGTCGCAGGTCAGGCTAGGTTCGGATCACGCTCCTGCCATCCGGGAGAAGGCTCACCGGATGCTCAATCTCGTGTGCTCATTTTCGAGCCAGCCAGGTCGCGATCTGCACGCGCGAGTCGAAGCCCAGCTTGGCCAGGATGTGATGGACGTGGTTGTCCACGGTGCGCTCGGAGAGGTACAGGCGCTGCGCGATCTCGCGGTTGCTCATGCCCTGCGCCAGGAGCTGCGCCACCTCGTGCTCGCGGCGGCTGAGTGTCGTCGAGACCAGCGGACGCTCCGGCTCGGCAGGTCCACGCTCGGGCTGGTCGCGACCCGCCGCGTACAGGCCCCACGACCCAGGCAGCCCGGTGAGCTCGCGCGAGCCGCGCTCGGCAAACTCCAGGCCGGAGCCGACGACGAGGTCCTTGACGGTGCTGGAGACGAGCACCTCGCTAGGCTGCGCAGCCGCCATCACGCCGGAGGCGACGTGCAGAGCGACCCCGCGGGGCCGGCCACCGGCGATCTCGCACTCGCCCGCATGGAGGCCGGCCCGCACCCGCAGGCCAAGCTCGAGCAGCTCGTCGCGGATCTCGAGCGCGCACCTGATGGCGCGTGCCGTGCCGTCGAAGACCGCGGTGATGCCCTGCTCCCCCGCCTCGATCTCGCGGCCCCCATACCGCGCGATCGCTTTCCGCGCCACAGAGTGATGGCGGTCGACCAGGTCGTGCCACTGCCTGCCGCCCAGCCACACCGCGTGCGCGCCCGCCTGGGCCACGTTGGTGCAGAGCACCGTCGCGAGCATGGTTTCTGGCGCGGAAGCCCTCCGTGCGCCGGTGAGAAACTCCTCCACCTCGCCCAGCACCAGGTCGGCGTCGCCGAAGTACGGCCAGTGGTCGATCGAGTCGAGCTCGAGCATTCGCGCGCCGGGGATGTGGTCGGCAAAGTACCTGCCGGCCTCGAACGGGGCCACCTTGTCCTGGTTGGCGTGGATCACCAACGTCGGCACCCTGATCGTCGGCAGGATGCCGCCGATGTCGATCTGAATGTTCATGCGCATGAGATCCTCGGCATCGCCCGGGCTCGCGCTCATCTGCGTGAACTTGCCCCACCACGCTGCGACCTCCGGGTTCTGGAGCTGGCTCGGCGCGTACGCCTCCATGCCCAGGCCCTGGCCCCAGGTTTCGCTGATGCCGGCGATCCGCTGGTCGAACTTGCCGGCGGGGATGCCCCACGGATAACCCGGCCGCAGCAGGCGCGACGGATAGCTGCCGTTGATGATCAGCCCAGCCGCGCGATCCGGGTACGTGGCCGCGAAAAGGGCAGACATCACACCCCCTTCTGAGATGCCGAAGAGCGCCGCGCGTCTCGAACCGACTGCGTCAAGCACGGCGCGGACGTCGTCCATGCGCTGCTCCAGCGTGGGCAGCGGGTGAACACGATCTGACATCCCTGTGCCGCGCTTGTCGAACAGGATCAAGCGCGAAAACGAGGCCAGGCGTTGGAGGAAACGTGCCATGGCCGGCAGCTCCCAGACGTACGCGAGGTGGGAGACCCAGCCGAGGACCAGGACGAGGTCGATCGGACCGTCGCCGACCACCTGGTAGGCGATGTTGACGTCGCCGCTGCGCGCGTAGCGGGCGCCGGTGAACACGATCACCGGAGTCTAGATCGCCATGGAGGCGGCGGACAAACCCCGACTCCCCGGTTCGTGGAATTCCCACAGGCGCCCAGGGGTTGTGATGGGCTAAGGTTGCCCGAAGCGATGCGTACCTCCATGGCTCGCGGCCTCGTGCTCACTCGGCGTCGAGCCATCGACTACGCCCGCTGCGCCAGCTGCTTCTGTAGCTAGCCGAGCGTTCTAGAGGGTCCTCGCGACCCTGCTTCCATGCCCTCGGGCATGACGCGTTCTCGGCACCAGGCAATCCAAGCAGCGGAGGCGTATCCAGT
Source organism: Chloroflexota bacterium (assembly GCA_005880345.1). Lineage (GTDB taxonomy): Bacteria > Chloroflexota > Dormibacteria > Dormibacterales > Dormibacteraceae > 40CM-4-65-16. Next base: position 2,817 of record VBGE01000085.1, read on the forward strand.
TTGTCCAACCTTTCCGACGGCGGCTCTCTCGACGGCTTCTCCAGCAACGAGTCCATCAAGGCGAGCAGCAATCACCTGCGTGGGCTCATCAAAGAGGAGCTGCTCGAGGACACGCCCGCGTTCAGCGACGACTCCGAGCAGCTGCTCAAGTTCCATGGCATCTACCAGCAAGATGACCGCGACCGCCGCAAAGAGGCGCGCGCCAAAGGGCTCGACAAGCACCACCAGCTGATGATCCGGACGCGGATCCCGGGCGGCGTCGTCTCCGCCGAGGCGTACCTCGCGCACGACGACATCAGCCAGGAATGGGCCAACGGCACGCTGCGCGTGACCACGCGCCAGGACTTCCAGCTCCACGGCGTGCTCAAGGGCGACCTGAAGCAGTCGATCGCCGCCATCAACGGCGCGCTGCTGACGACGCTCGGTGGCTGCGGCGACGTCGAGCGGAACATCATGTGCTGCCCGGAACCGAAGCAAGACCGCTTCCACGAGCAGGTCGATCGGTCGATTGCCTCGATGGTCGCCGCGCTGACACCCCGGACCCGTGCCTATCACGAGATCTGGCTCGACGGCGAGGTCGTCGACACCTCAGAGCCAGAGAACGAACCGCTGTACGGCGAGCAGTACCTCCCGCGCAAGTTCAAGACCACGATCGCGCTCGAGGGCGACAACTGCGTCGACGTCTACGCACACGACCTGGCGCTGGTGGCGATGCGAGGCAAGGACGGCTCGGTGCGCGGCTTCAACGCCCTGGTCGGCGGCGGCCTCGGCCGAACGCACAACAAACCTGAAACGTTCGCGGCGGCCGCGCTGCCGTTCGCGTTTGTCGATGCGGATCAGGTCGTGGATTTGGCGCGCGAGGTCATCGCGGTGCAGCGCGACTACGGCGACCGGACCAACCGCAAGCACGCGCGCCTGAAGTACACGCTCGCCGACCGCGGCCTCGAGTGGTTCCGCGGCGAGGTCCAGGCGCGATTGCAATTCCAGCTGCAGCCCGCCGAGACGCTGCGCTGGCAGCCGGTCGACGACCACCTCGGCTGGCACGAGCAGGGCGACGGCAACCTCTATGTGGGCATCTACATCGAGAACGGGCGCATCGCCGACGTCGGTGCCGTGCGCTCGCGCACCGGGCTGCGCCACATCGTCGATGAGATCCGCCCGGAGGTCCGGCTGACTGCGCAGCAGAACGTCATCCTCGCGGGCATCGCACCGCGACAGCGGGCGCGGGTCGAGGAGCTCATGGCCGAGCATGGCATCGAGCCGGTCGAGTCGATCCCGCTCGCGATCCGCAACGCCATGGCGTGCCCGGCGATCCCGACGTGCGGCCTGGCCGTCGCCGAAGCCGAGCGCGTGCTGCCGGCTCTCATCCGCCAGATCGCGACTCTCCTGGACGAGCTCGGTCTGGCCGGCGAGCGCATCAGCTTCCGCATGAGCGGCTGCCCCAACGGCTGCTCGCGTCCTTACCTGGGCGATGTCGGATTCGTGGGCACCACGCTCGGCAAGTACGACCTCATGCTCGCCGGCGACTTCGAGGGCACGCGTCTCAATCGCACGTACGCCCCCAACGTTCCGATGGGCGAGATCCCGGGCCTGTTGCGCCCGATCTTCATCGCATTTCGCGAGCAGCGAGACGGCGGGGAGGGGTTCGGCGATTGGGTCCAGCGCATCGGTTTTGACGCGCTGCGTGAGCAGGTGAAGGCACCCGCATGATCGCCGTGGGCGCCGAGCCGGCCGCCGTGCTCCGCTGGGCCTACGAAAGCTATCCGCGCGTCGCCATCGTCGCGAGCTTCCAGGCCGAGTCGTCGGTGATCATCGACATCGCCTCAAAAATCAGGTCCGACATCCATGTCCTGACGCTCGACACGGGACGGCTGCCGCAGGAAACACACGACATGATCGACCGGCTACGGGAGCGCTACCGGATCGAGATCGACGCCGTGCAGCCTGACCCCGAGGAGGTGCGGGCGATGGTGGCGGCGAATGGCACCAACCTCTTTTACAGCTCGATCGAGCTCAGGCGACTGTGCTGCGACGTGCGCAAGTCGCGGCCCCTCGACCGGGTGTTGCGTGGATATGACGCCTGGATCACGGGCGTCCGGCGCGAGCAGGCCGTCACTCGCGCGGACACGCCGGTCGTCGCCGTCGACACGGAACACGGCGGCATCGCCAAGATCGCGCCGCTGGCCGGCTGGTCGAAGCAGCAGGTGTGGGACTACATCCGCGAGCACGACCTGCCATACCACTCGCTGTACGACCAGGGCTACACCTCGATCGGCTGCGCGCCGTGCACCCGCGCGACTGGCGCCGGGGAGGATGAACGGGCCGGTCGCTGGTGGTGGGAGCAGGGCGGCGTCAAGGAGTGCGGTCTGCACTGGAGGGCCGCCCAATGAGGCAACTTCTCTTGGCGGCGACTGTGCTGCTCGCGGCGTGCGGCACCACCGCGCAGTCCGCCGCGCCAAACGACGCCGGCCCGCTGACCTTGCGCCTGGGTTTCTTCCCCAACCTCACGCACGCGCCCGCGCTGGCGGGCGTCGACAACGGCCTTTTTGCCGCGGCGCTCGGAAGCAATGTGACGGTCGAGACGCACACGTTCAATGCGGGCGGCGACGCGGTCACGGCGCTCCTCTCCGGCTCGATCGACGCCTCATTCGTCGGACCGAACCCCACGACCAACGCCTTCGTCCAGTCCCATGGCCAGGCGATCCGCGTCATCGCCGGGGCGACCTCTGGCGGTGCGCTGCTGGTGGTGAAGCCAGGCATCACGCAGGCGTCCCAGCTCAAGGGCAAAAGGATCGCCGATCCCCAGCTCGGCGGGACGCAGGACGTCGCCCTTCGCTGGTATCTGCGCAGCAACGGGCTGCGCGCCGACACCGCCGGCGGCGGAGATGTCAGCGTGCTCCCGCAGGACAACTCGCAGACGCTGACCGCGTTCAAGCAGGGCCAGCTCGACGGCGCATGGTTACCTGAGCCGTGGGCCGGCCGCCTGGTGATCGAGGGCGGCGGCAAGGTGCTGGTCGACGAGCGCGACCTCTGGCCGGGCGGCCGGTTCGTGACCACGAACCTGGTCGTCCGCAGCGATTTCCTGCG
>VBGE01000396.1 GCA_005880345.1 Chloroflexota bacterium
CTCGCCGCGGCACTCGCCCTCGAAGAACCGCGCGTGCTGACCGGGCACCGCCAGCGCGACGACGCAGACGAACCGCGCTGTCCACGGCCGGGGCACGCCCTCCAGCCGCCGCAACAGCTCTGCGGTCCGCTCCTTCTGCGTCGGTCCCAGTCGCGCCGACCGGATGCCGGGAAGACCGCCAAGCGCATCGACTTCGAGGCCCGAGTCGTCACCCAGCGCCGGGAGCCCCGACCTCGAGACTGCGGCCTCGGCCTTGAGACGAGCGTTGTCGGCGTAGCTCTCCCCCACCTCGTCGACCTCGGTGTCGAAGGCGATGAGCTCGAGGCCGGCAGCTGCCAGAAGATCGCGGTATTCACGAAGCTTGCCCTGGTTGCCAGACGCGATGACGAGTCGGGGACGATCAGGCAAGCGTGGCCAAGGCGCGTTTCTGGGCGACGATCAGCTCCTTGATGCCCTTGAAGGCGAGAGCGAGCATCGAGTCCAGTTCGCTCCGCGTGTACGGTGCGCCTTCCGCGGTCGCCTGCAGCTCGACCAGGCGGCCGTCTTCCGTCATCACGCTGTTCAGGTCGGTCGAGGCCTGGAAGTCCTCGCTGTAGTCGAGGTCGAGCACCGGATTGCCGTCGACGATGCCGCAGCTCACCGCGGCCAGGTATTGGCGCACCGGAAGCTCCGCGATCATCCGCGCGTCCTTCACGCGCTTCAGCGCCATGTAGAGGGCTACGAACGCGCCTGTGATCGACGCGGTACGTGTTCCGCCGTCTGCCTGCAGGACGTCGCAGTCGAGGGTGATCGTCCGTTCGCCAATCTGTTTCATGTCCACGGCGGCGCGCAGGGAGCGGCCGATCAACCGCTGGATCTCGTGCGTGCGGCCGCCCACGCGGCCCTGGATGGACTCGCGGGAGCCGCGGTCATGCGTCGCGCGAGGCAGCATCGAATACTCCGCGGTGATCCATCCCTGCCCGCTGCCGCGCCGGTGCATCGGCACGCGGTCCTCGACGCTCGCTGTGATCCATACGCGGGTGCGGCCCATCTCGATCAGGCACGAGCCCTCGGCGTGCACGTTGACGCCCAGCTCGATCTTGACCGGGCGCAACTGGTCCGGCACGCGCCCATCGCGACGCGCGGCCGTGCCTGTCACCGTCCGAGCAGTTTCAGTAATAGCGCCGTCCCCTCATAGAAAAGATATAGCGGCACGAA
>VBGE01000020.1:0-937 GCA_005880345.1 Chloroflexota bacterium
GTTCCATGAAGTCTGCAACCATGCGTTAAGCATGGCCCAGGTCATATTCGGCCGCAACGCAGTCCTCGAAGCCGCGCGTGCGGGTCGAGTCATCAAGGTTTACCAGGCCTCCGGCCTGGGCCACGACCCTCGACTCGACGAGCTCGCCAAGCTGGCGCGCGTCGAGGTCGTGCCGCCGCAGCGGATCGAAGCCATGGCCCCGGGCGTCAACCAGGGCGTCGCCGCGGAGCTGAAGCCGCGGCGGGAGTGGACGCTCAAGGACCTGCTGGCGACCAGCCCGTCGCTGCTCGTCGCCCTCGACTCGGTCCTCGACCCGCAGAACCTGGGGGCCATCCTGCGCAGCGCCGAGGTGGCGGGCGCCGACGGGGCGATCATCCCCGAGCATCGCAGCGCGCCGCTGTCGCCGGTGGCCGTCAAGGCCAGTTCCGGCGCGAGCGAGCTGCTGCCGATCGCGAAGGTGTCCGGGATGCCTTCCGCCATCATCGAGGTGAAGCGCTCCGGCATCTGGTGCGTCGCCCTCGATACGCGCGGAGAGGCGATGCCCTGGGAGTTCGATTTCACGCAGCCTGTCTGCGTGGTGGTGGGCGGCGAGGGCCCAGGCGTGACGCGCCTGGTCAAGGAGCGATGCGATGCTCGGGTGCGGCTTCCCGTCGCCGGCCACGTGGCCAGCTTCAACGCGTCGGCTGCGGCCGCCGCCCTGCTGTACGAGGTGGCCAGGCAGAGAGGTACGAGACCCGCTCCCTAAACTGGAGCGCTGATGCCTGACGCCACCGCAGAGCTCGAGCGCGCCGCCGCTGACATTCCACTGACCCGCGACGCGCGCGAGATCCTCGAGCGGGCCGCCCAGGTGGCTTCGGCGCGGGGCTCGATGCTGCTGGCGCCGGCCGACGTTCTCCAGGCGACCCTGCAATTGCCGCGCAGCCTGGCCGACCGCGAG
>VBGE01000020.1:946-6992 GCA_005880345.1 Chloroflexota bacterium
GCCCAGGTCCTCGGCCACTACCAGGTCGACTCGATCCACCTGCTCCTGGCGATGCTGTACACCGACTCGCCCGCCACGGCGGGCCCGCTGCAGCAGGCGGGTCTGACCCTGTACGACCTGCGGCGTCACGTGCAGACCGGAACCGCCGCGGGCGCCCCGAACTACAGCGTTCCTGCGCCGGACGCTGCGCTGCGGCGCCAGCCCTGGCCATCGCTGCGCGGCGTGTTCAGCGTGAGCCCGTTCTTTCTCGGGGTCGTGGGCATCGCCGCGTTTTCAGGCTTTTTCCTGTGGACCGGAGGCTTGCCCGGCTCCTCGCAGCTGTTGACGATCACGTTTGTCGTCGCCGGCTGGATCGTGTCGCTGTGCATCCACGAATTCGGCCATGCGCTGGTCGCGTACCTGGGCGGCGATCGGTCGGTGGCGACCGCGGGCTACCTTTCGCTCAACCCGCTGCGCTATCAGAACCTGACGCTGAGCATCATCATGCCCATCATCTTTTTGCTCCTGGGCGGCGTCGCGCTGCCCGGCGGCGCGGTCTACATCAACCACTCGGCCCTGCGCAGCCGCGCCTGGAGCTCCGCGGTTTCGGTCGCCGGCCCCGTCGGCACCCTGCTTTGCGGTGTGCTGATCAGCGTCGTGTTCACGGTCGCGACCTCGGCGAGGTGGATCACGCCTGGCAATCTTGAATTTTTCGCCGCCCTCGGGCTGCTCGGTTTCTTCATGGCGCTTGCCGTCGTCCTCAACCTGCTGCCGGTGCCGGGGCTCGACGGGTTCGGCATCCTCCGACCCTGGCTGCCGTACCCGGTGCAGTACATAGCGCTGCGTTATGGCGCCATCTCGATCATCGGCCTGTTCGCAGTCCTGTGGTTCGTGGCCCCCATCCGGCACGTGTTCTACGACTTCGTGTATGGGGTCACGGCATTCGGCGGCATCCCGACCGGGCTCGTCATCGCCGGGCTTATCAACATGAGGCTCTTCTGACTTCGTTGGCTTCTCTCATCGTCGACGGCTACAACGTCATCCATGCGTGGCCGTCTCTCAAGCGCCTGATGTCGACCGCGTCGCTGGAGGACGCCCGCGACGAGCTCGTCCGGCGCGTCGCGGTCATGGGGCTGATCACGGGCGAGTCGGTGACGGTGGTCTTCGACGCGCATCACTCATCGGCGATGACCAACTCGGAGGAGACGGTGGAAGGCGTGCGCGTCGTGTTCACGCGCAAGGGCCATTCGGCGGACCACGCGATCGAGCGGCTCGCTTACGGCGCCAGCAACAGGGGCGAGGTCATCACCGTCGCCACCTCGGATCGCTTTCAGAGCGACCTGGTGCGGGGCATGGGCGGCGCCGTGATCAGCGCGCCCGAGCTCGAGCGTCGCGTCATCGAGGCGGAGCAGGAGATGACCCGTCGGGTGAAGCGATACCAGTGAGCCCCGTTCGCCGGACGCGAATCGTCTGCACGATCGGGCCCTCGAGCTCGTCACTCCACGTGCTACGCGCGATGGTCCAGGCGGGCATGGACGTGGCGCGACTGAACTTCTCACACGGTGACGCCGATACCCACCGGGAGGCGGCGGCCAACGTGCGCGAGGCGGCGGAGTCCGTCGGCCGGCCGATCGCGCTGCTCGGTGACCTGCAGGGGCCGAAGATCCGGACGGGCGCGGTCGAGGGCACGTTTCACAAGTTGGTGCGCGGCAGGACGGTCCGGTTGGTTGGTGCTGCATCGAACGGCCCCACCCGCGGCTTCGCCGCGACCTCCCCGGCCAGCGGGGAGGTGAAGCGTTCCTCTGAGATCGAGGTGTCGCACGTCGAGCTGGTCGAGGCGCTGCGGCCTGGCGATCGGGTGCTTCTCGATGATGGGCGGATCGAGCTGGCGGTCCGCGAGACCTCCGACGGACACGCGGACGCACAGGTGGTGAGGGGCGGCCTGCTCGGTTCGCGCAAAGGCATCAGCGTGCCCGGCCGCCCGCTGCCTCTGCCCGCGCTGACCGACAAGGACCTCGAGGACCTCAAGCTCGCCATGGAGCTGGACGTCGACTACGTCGCGCTTTCGTTCGTGCGCAAGCCGGAGGACATCGTGATCTGCCAGCAGCACATCACGGCGCACAACCGAACCGTCCCTGTTGTGGCCAAGCTCGAAAAGCTCGAGGCCATCCGCAACCTGGACGAGATCCTGGAGGTGGCGGACGCAGTGATGGTCGCTCGCGGCGACCTCGGCGTCGAGCTGAGGCTCGGCGACCTGCCCGCGGTCCAGAAGGACGTGATCGACCGCGCGAACCGCGCCGGCGTGCCGGTCATCACAGCCACGGAGATGCTGGAGTCGATGGTCACCTCCAACCGGCCCACGCGCGCGGAAGCGTCAGACGTCGCCAACGCGATCTGGGACGGCACCGACGCGGTGATGCTCTCGCAGGAGACGTCGATCGGCGCCCACCCGGTGGAGGCCGTGCGCGCCATGGCGACGATCTGCCAGGCCGCGCAAAAGCACCCCTCGTACGAGCGCGCGCGCCAGGTGTGGCGGGAGCCGGGCCAGGTCGGGAGCGCCATCGCCCACGCGGCGGCGTCGACGGCCGGCGAGCTCGACGCCAAGCTGATCATCGCGTTCACCGAGTCGGGCACCACTGCGCTCAGGTGCAGCAAGGCCAGGCCGGAGATGCCGGTGGTGGCGGCGAGCCCGCATCCCGCGGTGCTGCGCCGGACCGCCCTGTACTCGGGAGTGGTCCCCTTGCTGGTCAGCCCCGGCCGGGATACCGACGAGATGATCTCGAACGCGACCGAGGCAGCCGTGCAGAGCGGGATGGTGCGCGCGGGGGACCGGGTGGTGGTCGTGGCCGGGGTGCCGGTGGGCCGGGCCGGGCAGACAAACCTGCTCAAAGTCGAAACGGTTTAACGGGGCTCCGAGTAGGCTCGGCGGGCTGAAAATTAGACCCGTGGCGCCCGCCTCCCACGGTCTGCTGGGCCGCATCCAGCAGGCCACCGACAATGCCGCGCATCGCTTCGGCCCTCACACCGCCGAGGTCGAGGCGTTCATCGTCGCCACAGCCCAGCTGACTCCCTGGCAGTGGCGGCAGGTGCTGGCGACAAAGCGGCTCGTGGCCACGGTGAGCAAGGAGGGCGCGGGCGCGCCGGAGGGGTCCCGGACCATCCAGGCCGCGATCCGGAGCAGCGAGGGCCGCATCTCCGAACCGCTGGCCAGGGCCGGCGAGGTGCTGTTCGACACCCTCGCGCGCAAGGGCGAGGACAAGCAGGTCGCCGCCTGGCAGGCGATGACGGCCCTGGTGCACCGCTCGCAGCTGCCCGCGCTGAAGTTCGCGGTCAACTACGCGCCATTCGCCACGCTGGTTCCACTGTCCGGTTCCGACGTGCTCGACCCGAGGACGCGCCGCTACATCGCGGCGCTCGAGCAGCTGCCGAAGGAGCAGCTGCAGATGTTCGCCAGGCGATGGCGAATCTCGCCGGGGACGTCGAGCGCCCTGCTCCAGGCGGTGGCCAAGAACCGCGAAGCAAAGAGCGAGGAGGCGGTCGCCCTGGCCGCGCTCGGGATGATCCCGAACCACCTTTCCGGCGACGAGGGCTGGGCCGCGGTGCGCACAGCGGTGCATGGCGGTCGCGTGCTGGGTGCTTTCGGTGGGCTGACCGCGACAGAGATCACCGAGCTGTGGTCGCCGATCGAGCCGGTCATTCCTCTTTCATCTCTGGACGAGATCGCGCAGGAGGCGCCCGCCGCCGAGCGGGTCGTCACCGCCGTGAACAACGCCATCAAGACGATCACGCGGCCACCGCGCAGTCGCGCCGCCGTAGCGCCGGCGATTGCCAGGGGCGCCGCGCCTTACGGACCGAATCACTCCGAGGTGGCCGCATTCATCAAGGGCGTGACCGATCTCTCACCGATCCAGTGGCTGCGCGTCCTGGACCGTCGCAAGCTGGTGGCCAGCGTCACGCGAGAGGGAGCGGCTGAGCCCGCCGGGGTCGTGCGCTCGATCCTCGCCGCGATCGAGGGCACCCGCGAGATGGACACGTTCACTCGCAGCCGGGCTTTCGTGGCGGTGGAGCGCGCCGGGTTCGCGATCGAGTCGCGCAATGGCATGAACCTCGAGCAGGTCCGCCAGGTGCTGGCGCCCTTCGAACCGTCGATCGTCTTCGAGGAGCTGAACGGCGGCGGTTTTGCGCACAAGGTCGCGGCGCTGGGGCGCGCCGACTGGGCGCGGGTCGCCGCGGCCGCGCCACAGCTTGGCGAAGAAGCCATCGCGCCCCTCGTCAACGCCGGCACCGCGCTGATCGATTTCTTCGGCGGTCGATCCGACGACGAGGCGGTGGCGGCATGGCACGCGGTGTCGGCGCTGGTCCACCGCCAGCACCTCACGCCGATCAAGTTCGCTGCCTCGTACGCGCCGTTCGCCTCGGCGATCCCTGTCACCAACCCGCGGTCGCTCGGCGCGATGGTGTCGCGCTATGTCACCGCCGTCGGCCGGTTGGGGGCGAGCCAGTGCGCGGCGCTGGCGCGGCCGTGGCAGGTGGAAGACGACCTGTCGAGCGTGCTCGCCCGCGCCATCGCGGACGGCAATTCGCGGTCGGGGGAGGAGGCGGCGGCGCTGGCCGCGGTGGTCACGGTCCCGATGCGCATGGCTGGGAGCGGGGGGTGGGCGGCCGTCAAGACGGCGGCATTTGGGGGCCGCGTGATCGCGGCCCGGACGCGCCTGACGGGCGAGCAGCTGGAGACGCTGTGGAAGCCGATCCAGCCCGCGATCCCGCTGTCGTCGCTCGCAGCGCCTGCAAAGGCGAAGCGCTAGCTTCTAACCTGTTTCCCAGTGGCGACCGCACGCAGCAACGGCAGGCTGCCCAAGTTCCAGCGAGTCCTTGTCGTGTCCGCGCATCCCGACGACCCCGACTTCGGCGCCGGCGGCTCCATCGCACGGCTGGCCGACAGCGGCGCGGAGGTGACCTACGTCATCGTCACGGACGGCGCCCAGGGTGGTGAGGACCCAAAGCAGAAGGACTCGGAGCTGGTCGCGATCCGCGCGAGGGAGCAGCGGGCCGCCGCCAAGGTGCTCGGGGTCAAGAAGATCGAGTTCCTCGGCTACAAGGACGGTCACCTGGCGCCCGACCTGAAGCTGCGCCGCGACATCGTGCGCATGATCCGCAAGTACAAACCTGACCTGGTCATCACGCACATCCCGGGCCGGGTGCTGGACGCGCCGATGGGCGGTTCGCACCCCGACCACCTGGCGGTGGGTGAGGCGACGATGGCGGCGGTGTACCCCGACTCGCGCAACCCTCGCGCGTTTCGAGCGCTCCTCAAGCAGGGTTACGAGCCGCACGAGGTGAAGGAGGTCTGGATTCCTTTCTGGACCTCAGGCGACTACCTGGTCGACATCACGCCGACGCTGGACAAGAAGATCGAGGCGCTGAAGAAGCACAAAAGCCAGGTCTCCAAGCCTGGGCGCGAGTGGGATTTCGAGAAGTTCATGCGCAAGCGGCACCGCGACGTAGGCAAGCGCGGCGGCTACCAGTACGCGGAGTCGTTCAAGCGAATAACCGTTTAGAGTTCGCCTCGTGAGCGCGAACTTTCCGCCTCCGCCGCCGTCGGGCGGCATGCAGCCGGCCCCGCCGCCTTCTCAGCCGCCCGCTCGTCGAGGCTTTTTCGACCAGTTCCGAGGCATGGCGTGGTGGGAGATCCTGCTCGCCGTCCTGCCGCTCGGGCTGATCATCATCGGCGGGCTGATCGGCGCGGTCTTTGGCGTCCTGGCGGCGATCATCAACGTGTACCTAACTCGCTCCAGGATGTCGGTCACTGCGCGCGCGGTGGCCATGGTCGGGGTCGTGATCGCGGCCTACATCCTTTGGCTGGTGGTCGGGCTGCTGATCCTGGCCGCGATCAAGCCTTCATAGCCGGCCAGATCGCTTCGGCCCAGGCCGCGTACTGGGCGTCGCCGGGGTGGAGCTGATCGGAGGCGATCCAGCCTTTCGTGCCGATGCCGCTGGTGCTGGCCTGGCTGAGATCGACCCACTGGAAAGCGCGCTCGTTCGCCTCTTCCCTGGCGATCGCGTTGAA
>VBGE01000397.1 GCA_005880345.1 Chloroflexota bacterium
CCATGAATAAGAGAAAGCGCGTCGCCATCGACAAGCACCGGAAGAAGAAGCGCAAGCTGAAGGCGCGGATTCAAGCCGCTCGCTAAAGTTCGGTCGGCGGTGCCGTAGCTCAGGTGGTAGAGCGCGCGACTCATAATCGCGTTGTCGGTGGTTCGAGTCCACCCGGCACCACCATGGGCTCACATTCCGCATTTCTGGCGCCAGACGGGCGCTTCGAGACCCTGACAAACGCACGATTGGCGTCAGACGTGCGAAATCCGCGGGTGCTCGTGGCGGTTTCGGGCGGGCCCGACTCGACCGCGTTGCTGCTGGCGCTCCGCGAGGCGGGGCGCGACATCGTCGCGGCGCATTACGACCACGCGCTAAGAGACGGCTCGGACGCCGTGGCGCGCCAGGTCGCCGAGCTCTGCGCCCGAATCGGAGTGCCGCTGATCACTGAGCGGCTCGCGCTGGCGCACACGGCCGACGACGTGGTCGAAGGCTCCGTCCTTCATCTATTGCGTGGATGCGGGCTCGCGGGGCTGCGCGGCATGCCCGAGCGGCGCGGTCACTTCGTGCGGCCGATGCTCGGCGTCTGGAAGAGCGAGGTTCGCGAGTTCCTGCGGCAGCGGCACGTCGTCCCCCACGAAGACCCGGCCAACCTCGACACCCGCTTCGCGAGAGTCCGCGTGCGCCGCGAGATCCTGCCCGCTCTCGAACG
>VBGE01000398.1 GCA_005880345.1 Chloroflexota bacterium
GAGCCAATCCTCCATTGCGTACCGGCCGCTCTCGGTGTGCGTGCCGACGATGCGCCAATCGTCTTCGCTCATCCGCTCCATCAGCTGCGCCGACGTTTCGCGGGCAAAGCGCATCGCCTCGAGCGATGGAGCGACGGGACGGTCGGCGGTCAGCCGCTCGGCGAATCCCTTCTCGTCATACCCGTACAGGACAGGCTGCGGCTCCGCCAGCAGGCGGCGGATGCGTATCGCGGACATCATCTCGCTGTCCGCCAGGTGATGTGCGATCTGGCGGGGGGTCCACTCGCCGTCGACGCAGCGGTCGAGCTCCTCCTCGGTGACGCCGTCGAGCGCCTCCACCACCGCCCGGTAGCCATCGCGGTACTGCTTGATCAGACGCGCGCGC
>VBGE01000021.1 GCA_005880345.1 Chloroflexota bacterium
TCCTCGAGCTGAAGGCAAACCCCGACCGCAACGCGATCGGCACCATCGTCGACGCCCACCTCGAACGTGGCCGCGGCCCGGTCGCCACCGTGCTCGTGCAGGCCGGCACGCTCAAGGTCGGCGACGACTTCGTCTGCGGCCACATCTACGGCCGCGTCCGCGCCCTGGCCGACGACCGCGGCCGCAGCGTGACCGAGGCCCCGCCGGCGACTCCGGTGGTGGTTTCCGGCATGAGCGAAGTGCCGCAGGCCGGCGACATCTTCCAGGTGGTCGGCTCGGAAAAGACCGCTCGGCAGATCGCGCTGACCAAGCTCACCGAGAGGCGTGCCCAGGAGGCTGCCCGCGACTTCACTCCTCGCGTCACACTCGAGGACCTCGCGCGCCGGGCCAAGGAAGGCGAGGTCAAGGAGCTGAGCCTGGTCGTGAAAGCGGACGCGCAAGGCACACTCGAAGCGCTGCTTGCCGCTCTCCAGAAGATCGAGGACCCCGTGGTCGCGATCAAGATCGTGGGTCAGGGCGTGGGCGCCGTCAGCGACTCGGACCTGCTGCTCGCCAGCGTGTCGAACGCCATCATCGTGTGCTTCAACTTGAAAGCGACTCCGGCCAGCACCGCCGCGGCGGAGCGCGCCAAGATCGAGGTCCGCTACTACGACGTCATCTACAAGCTGACCGAAGACGTGGAGCGCGCGGCCAAGGGCCTGCGCGAGCCGACGTATCGTCAGATCCGCGAGGGCCGCGTCGAGGTCGTCACCCCGATCAAGATCCCGCGTCTCGGCGTCATCGCCGGGAGCCGCGTCGTGGAGGGCAAAGTCAGCCGTGGAGGCTGGGTCAAGCTTTTCCGGGCCCGTGAGCAGGTTTTCGAGGGCCGCATCACTTCGCTCAAGCACTTCAAGGAAGATGTTCGCGAGATGGTGGCCGGGCAGGAGTGCGGCGTCGGGCTCGAGGGCTGGGAAGACTTCCAGCCCGGTGACACCATGGAGACCTACCGACTCGAGCGGGAAGAAATCTAAGCGAGCGTGGGCTCGTTATATCCCAGCGAAATCGGTGCCTACGGCGAGATTTCGCGGGGACCCCAAATTCAAATAAAGGCGGTGGTCAACATGACCAGCTACCGCGCGGACCAGGTGGGGGAGCAGGTGCGGGAAGAGATCATGGCCATCATCCGGCGTGACCTCAAGGATCCGCGTATCGGATTCGTGAGCATCACTGCCGTTCGCATGTCGCCCGATCTGCGCCAGGCGCGCGTCAGAGTCAGCGTGCTGGGCAATCCCGACGAGCAAAAGGCATCGATCAAAGGACTTGTCTCCGCCAAGGGCCTCATCCGACACGAGCTTGGGCGGCGGCTCGAGAATCTGAAGTATTCGCCGGAGCTTCGTTTCGAGCTCGACCCGTCGATCGAGTACAGCGTGCACATCTCGGAGCTGCTGAAAGAGGTCTTGCCGCAAAGCGGCGAACAGGAGTCAAAGCCATAGCCACAGCCAAACGCGACAAGCCTCATCTCTACGACGAGATCAAGGAGCTGATCGACGCCAACCAGGAGATCCTGATCTTCGGTCACAAGGATGCTGACGGCGATACCCTCGGATGCAGCCTCGCGTTCGCCGAAGCGCTGCGGTCCGACGGTAAGGACGTCTGGATCCTCGTGCCGCCGCCGCTGCCGCCGATGTACGGGTTCCTGCCGGGCGTCGAAGACATCCAGGCCGAGCCGCCGCATGGCGTCGATCCGCATCTGGTGTTCTTTTTCGACTCCGGCAACCTCGAGCGGTCTGGCAACGCGGTGCGGCGCATCGCATCCCACGCCACGATCGTGAACATCGACCACCACCCTTCCAACTCGCGGTTCGGCGACATCAACGTCATCGAGCCGGGCGCGTCAGCGGTCGGCCAGATGGTGCTCGAGATGCTCGATCACTTCGGTTATGCGATCACCCCGACCATCGCGATCAACCTCTACGTCGCGTTGCTCACCGACACCGGCGGCTTCCGGCACGAGAACACGACGCCTCGCGCCCTCGAGGACGCGGCAAGACTGGCGCGACTGGGCGCCGATCCCGGCCACATCGCGACCCAGGTCTACAAGATGAGGCCGGAGACGACGCTCAAGCTGAACGGCCTGGCCCTCGCCACGATGCGAGTGGAGCTCGATGGCAGGCTCGCCTGGGCCAAGGTGACGCGCCGCATGCTGAAGGAGGCCAATGCGGCGATGGCCGAATCGGAGGGCATCATCGACACGCTGAACAGCATCGCCGGGCTCGAGCTCGCGATTCTCTTCAAAGAAGTTTCGAGCGAGCTCACCAAGATCAGCGTGCGCAGCCGCGGAGCAGTCGACGCCGCGGCGCTGTGCGCCTCTTTTGGAGGCGGGGGTCACATCAGGGCCGCCGGCGCCGAGATCGAAAAGCCGATGGACGAGGCGGTGAAAATCGTGCTGGCGGCCGCCAAAGAGGCCATCCATGCCGCCTCGCCCGAGCACTGAGTCGGCTCCAGCCCGATTCGCGACCGGCGTCCTCAACGTCGACAAGCCGGCAGGCGAGACATCGTTCTCGGTCGTCAACCGCCTCCGCCGGTTGACGGGCGCGCACCGCGTCGGTCACGCCGGGACGCTCGATCCGCTGGCTACCGGCGTGCTGCCCATCCTGTTCGAGTCGGCGACCCGCCTGGCCGAGTTCGCGCTGCAGCTGCCGAAGACTTATGTGGCCGACGTCCACCTCGGCTTCGTCACTGCCACCGACGACGCTGAGGCCGAGCTAGAGCCGGTTGCCGACCCGAGTTCCGTGCGAGAAAGTGACCTCGAGGCAGCGCTGGCAACTTTTGCAGGGCGCATCCTGCAGCGGCCGCCCGCGTACTCGGCGGTCAAGGTCGACGGCAAGCGTGCGTACAAGCTGGCACGGGAAGGAGAGGCCGCCCAGCCGGCGGCGCGAGAGGTTGAGGTGTACGAGGTCCGGCAGCTCGAGTTTCGGCCGGGGGCGGCAGCCGTGGCCCGGATCGAGGTCCGGTGCGGGAGCGGTACGTATCTGCGCTCGATCGCACGGGACGTTGGCGAGCGGCTGGGCGTCGGGGGCTATCTCGGACGCCTCGTCCGCACCGCGTATGGCCCTCTCACCATCGCGGACGCGGTGCCTGTTGACGCACTTACGACCCCCGAAGCGCTCCGCGACAGGCTGCTTCCGGCGGAAGTCATACTGCCGCAGATGGAGCGGGTCAAGCTCAACGTCGAGCAGGAGGCGCAGGTCCGCCAGGGGCGTGCAGTGCGCGTGTTCCCGGAGCCGGGGCCGGGGCCGGTGCGCGCCCATGACTTCGACGGCAAGCTCGTCGCCCTCGGCCACACCGACCCGCTGCGCAGGACGTTCGTGCCGGAGAAGGTGCTCACCTGAAGGTACATCTGGGGCTGCCCACGGAAGCGATCGGCCCCGTGGCCCTCACGGTCGGCAGCTTTGATGGCGTTCACCTCGGTCATCTCGACGTCATCGGTCGTGCTGTGCGCGCGGCGCACGAGGCGAACGCGCAACCGGCGCTGATCACCTTCGAGCCACATCCGCGCTGCGTCCTCGATCCGGCCAACTGCCCTCAGTCGATCACGACCCTGCAGGAGAAGCTGGCGCTGATCGGCAAGGCCGGCATTGAGCACGCGATCGTCATGCGTTTTGACCGGGAGCTGTCCGCCCTGTCGCCTCAGGAGTTCATCGACCGCCTCGCCGGATCGATGGAGATCCGCCGCTGGGTCATCGGGTTCGATTTCGCATTCGGCCGCGGCCGCACGGGAAACGCGGAGTGGCTGCGTGCGCATGGTGCGACCGTCGAGGTCGTGCCGCCGTTCCAGATCGATGGCCGCGAGCTGCACAGCTCAGAGGTGCGCCGGCTCATCATCTCGGGCGATGTCGAGAATGCGAACCGGATCCTTGGCCGCGAATATTCGATGGCCGGACCGGTCGAGGCAGGCGCGCAGGTCGGACGGCAGCTCGGCTTTCCCACCGCGAACATAGGCATCGAGCCGAACAAGCTGGTGCCGGCGCTGGGCGCGTATGCCGGGCGCGCGCGCTTCCAGGAGGGCGAGTTCGTGGCCGCCCTTTCGGTTGGGTACCGGCCCACCTTCGGCGGCACGCAGCTTCGAGTCGAGGCGTTCCTGCTCGATTTCGAGGGCGACCTGTACCAGAAGCGCCTCGAGCTCGCGTTTGCGCGCTACCTTCATCCCGACATCAAGTTCCCCACGCCCAACGACCTGGTCCGCCAGCTCAAGCAGGACGTGGCGGACACGCGCCGCATCGTTTCGCATTGACGAAAGTCCTGGTCATCGGCGGCGGCATTGCCGGCTACTGCGCCGCGCTCGCCGCCCGTCGCAACCGCGCCGATGTGACCGTTGTGGCGAAAGCTCCTGGCGCGACGGCGCTGTACGCGGGGGCGATGGAGATCGTCGATGACATCGAATTGGTCCTCCGATCGCCGCATCATCCGCTCACGCGACTGGGCCTCGATCCGGTCGGTCTCGCGGCGGAGCTGGACGCTGCCGTTTCCACCCTGCAGCTGGCGCTGGGCAAGGAAGGCCTCCAATTTCACGGCAGCTGGCGTACTCGAGGCCGGTACGCAGACATCCATGGCCTCGCGCGGCCGGGCAACGTGGTGCCGCAGTCGGTCGCCCCGGGTGAGCTCGGAGCGCTGAGTGGCAAGCGGGTGGCGGTGATCGGCGTGCCGCAGGTCGGGGACTACGACGCAGCGGCGACCGCCCAGGCGCTCAAGGAGCTGCACGGCATCGAGGCGTTCGCCGAAGACATCTCGATCGCGGAACTGCCTCAGGCCGCGGCACTGACCGACCTGTACGGCCGCCGCGCCCCTTCGCCCCGCGCGCGCGGAGCAGCCCTCGCCTACCCCCCTGGCTTCACCAATCTCCCGCCTGACGGTTTCGAGCTCCTGGCCTCGCCCCCTTCGCCCCATGGCTGGCGCTTGCAGCAGGCGATCGCGTTGGGTGCGGTGACCGCTCAGATCACATCGTTCGAGACCTCGCGCGGGAAGATCACGGCCGCACGGGCGGGCAATCGCACCTTTCGGGCCGACACGTTCATTCTCGCCACCGGAAGGCACATCGGCGGCGGCCTGCTGGCGGAGCGCGTCACTACCGAGCCGCTCCTTGGGCTGGGCGTCTTCCACGATGGTGTGCCGGCTGCCGGCCTGGGCACGCGACTGCATCACCTGAAATATCTCGACCCGGCGGAGGAGATGCGTCTCGGCCTGATGACGGACAAGAGGCTTCATCCCCTCGCCGAGGATGGCAGCGCGCCCTATTCGAACCTCTATGCCGCGGGCGCTTTGCTGGGCGGCTACGACTACAGCGGTCCTTGCGGCTTCGGCGTGCCCATCCTGACGGGCTGGCTCGCCGGGCAGTACGCGTCGAAATGAGCAGAGCCGAGCTGGAGAAGATAGCCGGGGCGGAGGCAGTCGACACGCGACCGGTGCGCGACCTCTGGCCGCTGGCCGTGATGGATGACCGCGCGGGCAAGGCACGCGCGCCGGTCGACGTGGTCCGGCCATCGGGGCGAGAGCAGCTGGCGGCCGTGATGCGCTGGGCCGCGGAGAATCACGTCGCGGTCACTCCGATGGGCGGTGGGACCGGGGTGTGCGGCGCGATCGGTCCTGCCAGGGGCGAGCTCGTGCTCGACATGGCGGCTTTCGACCGCGTGTTCGAGATCGATGAAACCAACCTCGTCGTGCGATGCGAGGCGGGCGTCAACGGATACGAGCTCGAGCAGCAGCTGAACGCGCGCGGCCTGACGTTGGGCCATTACCCGAGCTCGCTGCCGGGCACGACGGTGGGCGGCCTCATCGCGACTCGCTCGTCCGGCCAGGAATCGAGTCGCTATGGAAGCATCGAGAACATGGTCATCTCGCTCGAGGTGGTCCTACCCGACGGAACCTTTGCCGCGCCCCGGCCGGGTCCGCGATCCGCG
>VBGE01000400.1 GCA_005880345.1 Chloroflexota bacterium
CAGCGACACGATCCAGACCAACGCGGTCATCGAGGATGGAAGCTCGGGCGGCCCGTTGCTCAACGTGGGCAGCCAGGTCATAGGCATCGCGGTAGGCTCGTCGTCGAGCCGGACGGGATTCGGCCTGAACGCCGCCGACGTTCAGGACGACGTCCAGCAGATCCTGCAGACCGGCCAGGTCACCGTCGCCTCGATCGGCGCGCAGACAGTCGACATCACACCCGAGATGGCGACGCTCAACAGCCTGCCCGAGGGCAGCCAGATCGTGACCGCCGACAAGGGCAGCCCCGCGGCAAGTGCGGGCCTGCAGCCGGGCGACATCATCACGCAGATCGACGACGTGCGCCTGGACGCAGCGCATCCGCTCGCGCTGCTGCTGCGGTCGCGGTTTCACGCCGATCAGCGCGTGACCGTCACCTACTCACGCGGCGCTACGTCGACGCAGGCGCAGCTGAAGCTCATCGGCCGGCACCCGACCTGCTGATGGTCCGCGAAAGCATCCGAGCCGCGCTGGTCGACGCGGTGCGCGGAATGGGCGTCGATGGCGACATGCCCGACCTCGAGCTGGGACGGACCAAGTCGCCCGAGCTGGGTGACTACGCCACCTCGGCCCCGCAAAAGCTGGCGCGCGTTCTGCGCGAGGCGCCAGACACCATCGCCGCCAGGCTCGTGGAAACCATCACGATCACCGATGGCGCGGTCACTGCCGAAGCAGTGCGTGGCTACGTGAACTTCCGTCTGCGCGATGACTGGCTGCGCGACCTTGTATCGAGGATCGAGCCGGGGTACGGCGCGCAGGACATCGGCCACGGAGAGCGGCTGCAGGTGGAGTTCGGCAGCATCAACCCGACCGGTCCTCTGCACATCGGACACGGCCGAGGGGTAACGATCGGCGATTCGATCTCGCGCCTGCTCGAGTTCACCGGGCACGCGGTCGAGCGCGAGTACTACGTCAACTCCGACAACACGCAGACACGACGTTTCGGCGCGTCGGTGTATGCGCGCCTGCACGGCCAGGAACCGCCCGAGGGTGGCTACCTTGGCGAGTATGTGGCGGAGATGGCGGAGATGGCGAGGCGCGACCTGCCAGAGATCGAGAAGGAGCCCGAGGCAGAGGCGGAGCCGAAGCTTCGCCGCTACGCGATGGAGAAGGTCATCGAACAGATCCGTGCCTCCGTGGCCCGCCTGGGCGTGCGCTACGACAACTGGTTCTGGGAGGACACGATCTGGCAGTCGGGGCTCGGGTGGAAGGCGATCGAGCGCCTGCGGGAGGCCGGCTACATCAAGGAGCGCGACGGTGCGCTCTGGTTCGGCGAACCAGACGAGGATGAAGAGGATCGCGTCGTCATTCGCGCGAACGGCCAGCCGACTTACTTCGCGAGCGACCTCGGGTACCTGCTGAGCCGATTCGAGGAGCGAGGATTCCACCGCGTGATCGAGGTGTGGGCCGCCGACCATCACGGATACGTGGCGCGTATGAAGGCCGCGGCCGAGGCACTGGGCGTCGAGCCCGAACGGCTCGTGATCATCATTCATCAGCTCGTGAATCTGAAAGAGGGAAGGATGAGCAAGCGAGCAGGGCGCTTCGTCACGCTCGACGAGCTCATCGACCGCGTGGGCTCCGATGCCGTGCGCTACTTCTATCTATTGCGCTCGCCGGACACCACCATCGAGACGGTCGCGACCCAGCAACATTCGAGACTGCCGGACAAGGCGGACGTGTCGATGCTGGTCCAGCCATGGGAGCTCGACGTGGCGCGCCAGCTGGCGTTCTGGCCCGATGTGGTGGAAGACGCAACCAGGCTCCGCGAGCCGCATCGCATTCCTTATTACGTGCATGACCTGGCGACGGCGGTGCACCGCTTCTACCACGCGGGCAACGCGCAGAGCGAATACCGCGTCGTGGTCGACGATGCGAACTTGACCAGGGCGAGGCTGGAGCTTTGCCGGGCGGCGCGTCACACTTTGAAGACTGCGCTGGACCTGATGGGTGTCAGCGCTCCGGAAAGGATGTAGGGAGGCACCAGGCACTTGGACGTCACCTGGCTCGGACACGGCTGCTTCCGCCTGCGAGGCCGCAGCGCGGCCGTGGTCACAGATCCCTATCCGCCCTCGATCGGCTTGAAGCTCTCGCGGATGGACGCCGAGCTCGTGACCGTAAGCCACGACCACGAGAACCACAGCTACACCCAGGTGGTGCGCGATGGCGCGTACGAGATCCACGGGCCGGGCGAGTACGAGGTCGCCGGCGTGAGCGTGATCGGAGTGCCGACGTTCCACGACGCCGAGAAAGGGGCCAGGCATGGCCGGAACACGGTCTACCTGATCGAGATCGACGACGTGCGCGTGTGTCACCTCGGCGACCTCGGCCACAAGCTGGACGACGCTGAGGCGGAGTCGGTCGCGTCGCCGGATGTGCTGCTGGTTCCGGTGGGCGGCAAGACCGCCATCAACGCCGCCCAGGCGGCTGAGGTCGTCCGTCAGCTCGAACCGCGCTACGTGGTGCCCATGCATTACGCCATCCCCGGGCTGAAGCTGGAGCTCGACCCCATCGACCGGTTCCTCAAGGAGATGGGCGTCACGGCGTCGGAGCCGCAGCCCAAGCTGGCGGTCCAGAGGTCCTCCGGCGCCGAGTACGAGACCAAGGTGGTCGTTCTGGAGGCAAAAGCGGAACCGAAGGTTTAGGGAATGAGCGGAAACAGCCTGTTTCCGCTCATCGGGCCGCTTCGCGGCCCTGCTCACCTTCCGGTTGTTGGGATTGTCCAAATCTCACTCGACGACACGCAGGGCGGCTCAGGGCCACGCGTGTCGCAGCCAGGCGGAGCCCGGCTGCCAAGGAGACGCTCGTCTTGAACACGAATCTCGTGGTCGAC
>VBGE01000022.1 GCA_005880345.1 Chloroflexota bacterium
GGACGCCATGATCGCCCTCTACTCGACATTCGTCGACGCCGACCTCGACGCGACGGACTGCCTGACGGCGGAGCTGGTGAAGACCGCAGAGAACGCCTACCGTGACGTGGGCATAGCGTTCGCCAACCAGCTTGCCCTCATCTGCGAGGTCGTCGGCGGCGATGTCTGGACGGTGCGCGAGCTGGTGAACAAGTCGCCGGGCCGCGCCGTCCTGTACCCGGGCGGCGGTGTCGGCGGTCACTGCATCCCGAAGGATCCATGGCTTCTCGCCGCGCCGCTGGGTGAGGGCGCAGCCGATTCGCTCCTGGGCGTGGCGCGCCGTATCAATGACGGGATGCCGTCCCACGTCGCCGGCCTGGTGGGGCAGCTTGCGGATGCCGGCAACGGGTCGCGCATCGCGGTCCTCGGCTATTCGTACCTCGAGAACTCTGACGACGTCAGGAATTCGCCCAGCCGCGTCCTGGTCGACCTCTTGCGGACCGATGGGTACTCGGTCGCGGTCCACGACCCGTATGTCCACGAATTCACGGGCGAGGTCATGGAGGCGCTGCGCGACGCGGATTGCCTGGTCCTGATGGTCGCCCACAAGGCCTATCGAGAGCTGGACCTGGCCGCGGTCGCAGGCCGGATGCGCCACCCACGCCTGATCGACGCCCGCGGCTTCTTCAGCGCCGATGAGCTGCGGTCAGCCGGCTTTGAGTTTCGGAAGCTGGGGGTGGGCGCTCCCGGTTAGGTGTCTCCCGGCTGGGCGTTGTCTCTGAGCGACATGGAACGCCCTGCCGAACGCGGAGGCGGCCCGCTCCAGGCCGTCGACAGGCTGGCCGGGCCGGCTGCGACTTACGGTCTCGCCGCCCTGATCCTCACACTCCCCCTGGAGTTCACGAGCGTGTGGCTGCACCAGCAGCTGAGCAGGTTCGTGCTCGGGGTGACGGCGGTGGCCTTCATCTACCTCGTCGTGCGCCGGCGCCGAACGGTCGTGGTCCCGCGAACGGCCAGCGTCTGGCTGCTGGCGGCATACGTGCTGGTGTCCCTCCTGAGCTGGGCCATCACGCGCGCCCCAGGCTCTTCGAGCTCGGTGCTCGATGTCGTGGCCTACCCGCTCGTGGGGTTGCTGGTCGTCAACCTCGCGGTCACCGAGGGCGACCATCGCCGGGCATGGCTGGCCTTCCTCGTTTCGGGACTCGGCGTGGCCTTGATCGGGTCGCTCCTCTACTTCACCCACACGGCGATATGGACACCCAACCCCGTGGTCGCGGCCCGCCTGAACATCACCTTCGGCGACCCGAACATCACGGCGCGCTTCCTGACCCTGTGCGGCTGTGTGGCCGTGCTGATGTTCGCCGCCAGGCAGGCGCCTCCCTGGCTCGCCGCGGCCGCCGGCATGGCGTGCGCCGCCGTGCTGCCACTGACCCTGTCGCGCTCAGGCCTGGCACTCTTCATTGTGTCAGTGGTGCTCGCAGCGCTGGTTGCATTTCAGCACCGGCGCGCGGCCGCGATCGCGGGGCTCATCCTGCTTGTTTTTGCCGCATCGACCACCGTGAACCCGAACACGAACATGCGCGCAGTGGGCGCCGTCCAGACCCTGGTCGCCGCGATCACCGGGACGGCGTCGAACATGAGCGCACCGGCCGGCGCGCCGCAAGGTGGGGTTGCGCTGGAAGACAACCGGAAGTACCTGGTCGCCGCCGGTCTGCGGATGTTTCAGGACCATCCGGCGCTCAGGGTGGGGTTCGGCGGTTACCAGCACGCGCTCATGACTGAGTACCACGCCTTCCTGCCGGCCGCGCCGCTCAGCCAGCTCGACACGCTCTCCCACTCTTCGCTGGTCACGGTGATGGCGGAGCAGGGCGTCTTCGGCGCGCTCATCTTCCTGGGCTTCTTGATCCTCCTGGCCCGCGAGGCTTTGCGCGCGAGGCAGCGTCGAGATGCATGGTCGGCATGGGCCGTGATCCCGGCCACGTTGATCGTGCCCATATTCCTGTACAGCCAGTTCGAGGGCCGGTTCATCCAGGAGCCTTACTTCTGGCTCGCTCTCGGCCTGTTTTACGCTGCGGACTTCCGCGCCAGGCAGCTGGCGCGTCAGCCTGTGCCGGCCGAGACGGCACGCCGAGCGGCTTAAGCCACCTGGCCGAGCCGGTGCCCCCGGCCGAAGTAGGCAGACTCGAGCTGCCTCAGGTGCTGTTCGTAGCCGTGATTGCGCCACACCCACGCGCGCCCCTCTCGCGAAAGGTTCTCGAGCCGGCGCGAGTCGTCCTGCAGCCGCTCGATCTGTTCGACCAGCTCATCGGGCTCATATGACGAGACGACCGGCGGCTTGTCGCCGGGGTACATGCTGCGGTCGATGCCGACGATGAGCGGCCTGCCCACCGACATCGCCTCGAGCTCCGACAGGCCAAGCGCGCCCTGCTCCATCTGGCCGACCACGAGGTCGAACGTCGACAGGAACTCACCCACGCGGTCGTGCGGGACGGGATCGACGAAGCGCACCGCGCCTCCGTAGCGGCCGGCGTACTCGTCGGCGAGGCAGCCCCAGTGAAGCGCCGTGATCTCGATCCCCAAGCCTGCGAGCCGCTCCGCAGCCGGGAACACCTTCTCGACCCCCTTCACGGGGTCGAGCCGCATGAAGATCACGACGCGGCGCACGCGCTCGGGCGCGCGAGGGGACAGCCCTGCCGCCCTGACGTTCACCGGGTTGGGGAGGTAGACGGCCTTGCTGGCGAAGCGGTGGATGAAGGGCTCTAGGTTCGGCGTCACGTAGAAGATCGTGCGTGCCCTCTCGAGCACCGCCCGGCACAGCGAGTACAGCCCGGCTGTGTTCACATGGGCGTGGAGGTCGGAGCCGTGGGCCTGGACGAGAAACGGCCGGCCGCTCAGGATGCCGATGATCCCCCGCGGCACCCAATGAATGTGGACCACGTCGTAGCCGGTTCTGCGGAGCCGCAGGATCGTCGGCACGTAGAGGAGGAGCCGAACAGGCAGCGTCAGCGCCTTGGCCCAGTAGGGCCAGTTCGCGCCGAAGTCAGGGAGCTTCAGGTGGTCGACCTCGTGGCCGGCCGCACGCAGGATCTGAGCCTGCGTCTCCGCCACCCCGGCCACGTCGTGGACGAGCGCAATTCGCGCCATGCCACTACAACGCCCGAAGCTACGCCAGCGCCGACTCCAGATCCTCGATCAGATCGGCGACGTCCTCGATCCCGATCGAGAGGCGGATCAGCCCGTCCCCCACTCCCGCCCGCTTTCGCTCCTCGGCCGGGATCGAGGCGTGGGTCATCCGCGCCGGGTGCTCGGCCAGGGACTCGACCGCGCCCAGCGACTCCGCCAGGGCGAAGATCTTGAGGCGCTCCAGGGTCCGCAAGGCGGCCGCCTCATCGGCGACCTCGAAGCTCACCATGCCGCCGAACATGCGCATCTGCCGAGCGGCCACCGCGTGGTGCGGGTGGGCATCCAGCCCGGGATAGAACACGCGCTTGACCGCGCGATTGTCCTGCAGCGCCCTTGCGACCTCCATCGCGTTCTGGCTCTGGCGCTCGACGCGAATCGAAAGGGTTTTGACCCCGCGCAACAGCAACCAGCAGTCGAAGGGAGAGGGCACGGCGCCGACTGCGTTCTGATGAAACCGCAGCAGCTTGGCCAGCTCTTCGTTGTTCGTCATCAGCGCGCCGCCCACGACGTCGCTGTGCCCGCCGATGTACTTGGTCGAGCTGTGCACGACGACGTCGGCGCCGAGGTGGAGCGGCTGCTGCAGGTACGGCGTCGCGAAGGTGTTGTCGACGCACACCGATGCGCCGTGGCTGTGCGCAACCTCACTCACCGCGTCGATGTCGACGACGCGGAGCAGCGGGTTCGTCGGTGACTCGAGCCACACCATGCGCGTCTGTGGCGTCATCGCATTCTCGACCGCATCCACGTCCGCCGCGTCGACCGCGCTGAAGGTCAGGCCGAATCGCTTGAGGACTTTGTCGAACAGGCGGAACGTGCCGCCGTACACGTCCTCCATGTAGACGACGTGGTCGCCGGGCTTGAGGAGCAGCATGAGCGTGGTCTCGGCGCCAAGCCCGGACGAGAACGCAAGGCAGTGCCTGGAGTCCTCGAGCGCGGCGAGGCATTCCTCCAGCGCGTTGCGGGTCGGGTTGCCGGTCCGCGAGTACTCAAAACCCTGGTGCTTGCCGACCGCCTCCTGGGCGAACGTCGTGGCCATGTGAATGGGCTGCACCACCGCGCCCGTGGCGGGATCGGGCCCCTGCCCGACATGCAGCGCCCTGGTCGCAAACCCCCAGTCCCCCCGCCCCCCCGGATAGTCCGGACTATCCGAGGATCCGGCGATAGGTGCGCGCCCTTTGTCCGGACTATCCGGAGTTTTCGCCAAACGACTCAGCCCCTGCCGCGATGAGCCACGAACTCCAGCAGGTCCGCCCGCGTGATCACCGCCATCGGCTTGTCGCCATCGACGACCAGCACCGCCTGCTCGCCGCGGAGCAACGGCTCGAACGCGTCGTCCAGCGACGAATCGACCGCCACCTGGCTCAGCGGCGCGTCCATCGCGGCCGACACGGCCGTGCTGACGATGGCGGGGTCGCGGTACACGCGGTCGAGCAGCGTCCTCTCCTGCAGCGCGCCGACCACGCCCTGCCCGTTCGAGTCCTCCACCACGGGCAGCTGCGAGATGCCGTAGCGCTGCATCAGGTCGATCGCCTCGCCGACCGACTTGCCGGCTTCGACCGTGACCAGCGGCGGCAGGCCTTTGGGATGCGACGCCAGCACCTCGCGTATGCGCACCGCACCCAGGCGCGCCAGATATCCGTTCTGCCGCATCCACTCGTCGTTGAAGAACTTGCTGAGGTAGTTCCGCCCCGTGTCGGGGAACAGGACGACGATGACCTGTTCCGGTCCGCGCTCGCGCGCGACCTCCATCGCGGCATGTAGCGCCAGGCCGGACGACCCGCCGACCAGGATGCCCTCCTCGCGCGCCAGCTTGCGCGCGGCCATGAAGGATTCCTTGTCGCTCACCTGCACGATCTGGTCGACGATCTTGATGTCCATCGTGCCCGGCATGAAGTCCTCGCCCACGCCCTCGACCTTGTAGGGGGCGATCGGCCCCGAGTACAGAGAGCCCTCCGGGTCGGCGCCGACGATGTGGACCGAGGGCTTGCGCTCCTTCAGGTACTTCGCCACGCCGCTGATCGTGCCGCCCGTGCCCATGCCCGCCACGAACACGTCGACGCGTCCATCGGTCTGCTCCCAGATCTCCGGGCCCGTGGTCTCGTAGTGCGCCTGCGGGTTCTTCGGGTTGAAGTACTGGTTCGGCTGAAAGGCGCCAGGTATCTCCCGGGCCAGGCGGTCGGCGACCGAGTAATACGACTGGGGCGACGAGCGCTCGACGTTGGTCGGGCAGATCACGACGTCCGCGCCGTAAGCCTTCAGCAGGCTGATCTTCTCGGCGGACATCTTGTCCGGCATGACGAAGACCATCTTGTAGCCCTTGATCGCCGCGACCATGGCCAGGCCGTGCCCGGTGTTGCCGGAGGTGGGCTCGATGATGGTGCCGCCCGCCCGGAGGTGGCCGGTGCGCTCGGCTTCCTCGATCATGGTCAGGCCGATCCGGTCCTTCACGCTGCCGCCCGGGTTGAGCTCCTCGAGCTTGGCCAGGATGGTCGGGCGCAGCCCTGCCGTGACCTTGTGCAGGCGCACCAGAGGGGTGTGCCCGACGAGGTCGAGGATGGAGTCCTTGTACTGCGTTTACCGCACCCCTAAGCGCGATTCTATCCCTCGGTCGGCGCGGTGCTCGCCGCCGAACCAGCGGAAGAAGACGGCCAGCGCCGCCACCGCCAGGGTGACCTTGCCGACCACCATCAGCACCGCTCCCGCGATGGTCTGGTCGATGAGCGCGGTGTACCCGTCGATCAGCCGCGGCACGTGGGCGTAGGAGTCGTAAAAGGGCACGCGCGAGAAGAGCAGCGTCAGGGCGACGCCGTCCTGCGGCAGGGTGGCCAGAAGCATGTACACGAGCTTGGCGCCTGGAGACAGGTGCCGGCGCGATGACGGGGACGTGGCCTCGAGGATGGGCCAGTACAGAAGCACGCCCGACGCGATGAACGTCAGGTGCTGGGATGCGTGCGACCCGGGCGGCCATCGACGGCGACAGGCCCAGCAGCATGAGCGGCGGGGCGACGAACGCCAGCAGCACGTGCTGGAACATGTGCACGCTGTCGAGGTAGTGGTCGCTGATCGTGTCGATCGGCGTTTCCAGCGCCAGCCACAGCGTCGCCAGCCCGGCCAGGAAGTACACGGTGTGCCGCCGCGTCGCGTCCGGCGCTTCGCGGGCCAGCCACGCGTGGCCGAAGAACAGCAGCACCAATCCCGCATAGA
>VBGE01000023.1 GCA_005880345.1 Chloroflexota bacterium
CGTCCAACGACGTGATCCCCACCGCCATCCAGCTCGCTTCTGCGAGCGCGATCAAGGACGAGCTCATCCCTGCGCTCGAGCGGCTGCAGCGCGCGCTTGCGGCGAAGAGCAAGGAGTTCTGGCCCGTGATCAAGACGGGCCGCACTCACCTGCAGGACGCGACTCCCATCCGCCTCGGCCAGGAGTTCAAGGGTTACGCGGGACAGATCGAAGAATCGATCCGCCGCGCCCAGGCAGCCATCGACGAGCTCTCGCGGGTGCCGCTCGGTGGGACCGCGGTTGGCACCGGCATCAACTCGCATCCACAGTTCGCGCGGATCGTCACGGCTCGTCTCGCCAAGGAAACCCGCATACCGGTCAAAGAAGCGGTCAACCACTTCCACGCCCAGGCCACGCTCGACGTGCTCGTCGCGGCGCACGGCGCGGTGCGGACAATTGCCACGAGCCTGTGGAAGATCGGATCGGACATCCGCCTGATGGGCACCGGTCCCATCGCCGGCCTCGGTGAGCTGCGGCTGCCAGAGACACAGCCCGGCTCGAGCATCATGCCGGGCAAGGTCAACCCCGTGATCGTCGAGTCGCTGCTGATGGTGATTGCTCGCGTCTACGGCAACGACGCGACCATCCTCATCTCGGGGCAGTCCGGCAGCTTCTTCGAGCTCAACGTGATGATGCCGGTGGCCGGATTCGCGATGCTCGAGTCGATCACACTGCTGGCGGCTGCGACGCGAAACTTCTCCGAGCGCTGCGTGGAAGGCCTGCAGGCCACCGACCGCGGGCCAGAGCTCGTCGAGCGCAGCCCGATGCTGGCCACCGCACTCAACCCGGTCATCGGTTACGACGAGGCGGGGAAGCTGGCCAAGGAATCGATGCGCACCGGGCGTTCGATCCGCCAGCTGGCGCGCGCCCGCGGGGTGGGCGAGAAAGACCTCAACAGAGTGCTGGACCTCGGCAAGATGACCAAGCCTGGACTGGAGGGGCCTGGCGGCGGCGGCTGATGCGTGACCTCCTGTTCGAGGCTCACGACGGCGTCGCCACGATCTCGATCAACAGGCCGCACGCGCGCAACGCGCTGGCCCACCAGACGATGGCCGAGCTCGACGAGGCGATCGCGACGCTTTCAGGCGACGTTCGCGTCCTGGTTCTTCGCGGCTCCGGCGACAAGGCTTTCTGTGCGGGCGGCGACCTCAAGGAGCTGGAGCACATGCGAGGCGCCGCCGACGCGGCCGCGATGGCCCACCGCATGCGGGCCACGCTCGACCGCCTGCCGCAGCTTGCGATCCCAGTCATCGCGGGACTGAACGGCGACGCGCTGGGCGGCGGAGCGGAGCTCGCCATCGCGTGCGATTTCCGGCTCGCAGCAGCCCACGCCCGATTCGGATTCCCTCAGATCAGCCTCGGTTTGATGCCGGCGTGGGGAGCTTCGGAACGGACGGCAGCCCTGGCGGGCCGCGCCCGCGCGCTGCACGCTCTTCTCACCGGCCACATCTTTAGCGCGGTCGAGGCGCATGCCGCAGGCCTGGTCGAGGAGCTCGTGGCGAGCGAAGATTTCGACGACCGCTTGGCCCAGCTCGCGCGGCGCATCGCAGCCGCTCCGCGCGCTGCGGTGGCAGGAATCAAGCGATCCGTCAACGCGATTCACCCCCACCGTCATCCCGACCTTGCCGCCGAGACCATCGAAGCGTTTGCGCGGACCTGGGCGGACCCCGCGCACTGGGAAGCCGTCGCTGACATGGACAGGCGCCGCCGGCGCGGACCGTGACCCAATCGCGCGTCGGGCATCCACTGGCGCGGTTCCGCCTCGCCGCAATCCTGCTCGGCGTCGTGATCCTGTTCGGCGTCTCGGGCTACGTGCTCATCAACGGCTGGAGCCTGCTCGACTCCTTCTACATGGTCATCATCACGATCAGCACAGTCGGTTACACCGAGGTGCATCCGCAGGGAGCCGCCGGCCGGCTGTTCACGTCGGGTCTGATCGTGGTCGGCGTCGGCACCATGCTTTACGGGTTCGGCGTCTTCGCGGAAACGCTGGCGGACAATGCATTCGGCAGATATCGGAGGGAGCGCCAGTTGCAGCGAGACCTGGACCGGCTGAGGGACCACTTCATCATCTGTGGCTACGGCCGCATCGGCACGCAGATCGTTGCGGAGTTCGAGAGCCACAAGGTGCCTTACGTTGTGATCGACCAGACCGACGAGGCGCTGGAGAGAATCCGTGCCGAAGGGCGGCTGCACATCGAAGGGGACGCATCCAAGGAAGACGTGCTCAAGCAGGCCGGGATCGAGCGAGCGCGGGGGCTTGTGTCGGCCGTCGACTCGGACGAGCGCGCCGTCTACATAGTGCTGGCGGCGCGGGCCTTCAACCCGAACCTCTACATCGTCGCGCGCGCAGGGCGGCCTGACTCGATCCGCCGGCTGGAGCTCGCCGGGGCGACGCGCACGATCTCGCCCTACGTCATGGCCGGCCACAGGATGGCCGAGCTGGCGATCCGGCCCGCCATGGTCGAGGTGCTCGACACGCTGCATCATGCGGAGCTCGGCATCGGCGTCGAGGAGATGCTGGTCACCCCCGGCAGCGCCATCATCGGCAAGCCGCTCGAGGCAAGCGGCCTGCTCGCCCCGACCGCGGCGCGGGTGCTCGCCCTGCGGCGTGTCGACGGCACGCTCCACGTCAACCCGAGCGGCTCGATGCGCCTGGAGGAGGGTGACCTCGTCATCGCCCTGGGCACCGAGGAGCAGCTCTTCGCCTCAGCCTCGCTCCTGAAGTAGCTCCGACGCTCAGGGGCTCTTCAAACCTGCGCTTAAAGTGGGCTGGTGAACACGCTGGAGAGACGTCCAGAGCTCGTCGCGCTGGCATCGGTCGCGATTGGGGTGGCTCTGGTCGTGGCGAAGCTCTTCGTCGGCCTGCTGACCGGCAGCCTCGGCATCCTGAGCGAGGCCGCCCACTCTTTTCTCGACCTCGCCGCCAGCGTGTTCACCCTGTTCGCTGTCCGCACTGCGCGCAAGCCGGCTGACAGCGAGCACCCCTACGGCCACGGCCGCACCGAGAACCTCGCCGCCTTCGCCGAAGGCCTGCTGCTGCTGGTCACTGCTGCCTTCATCGCGTTCGAGGCGGTGCGGCGCCTGGCCGCCGGCGGCAGCGTGGTCAACCCCGCGGGTTACGCGTTCGCCCTGCTGATCGGCACCCTCCTGATCGAGGCCGGGCGGGCGGCTGTGCTGCGCCGAGTCGGCCGCACGGCATCCAGCGAGGCGATGCTCGCCGACGCGACCAACCGGTTGTCCGATGTGCTCGCGACGCTGGGCGTGCTCGCCGGCCTGGTCGGCGTCCGCATGGGATTGAGCTGGGCGGATTCGGTCGCCGCCCTGCTCGTCGCCGGCATCGTCGCCCGCGCTGCCGGCCTCATCGCCTGGCGCTCGGGCGACATCCTGATCGACCGCGCGCCGGCCGGCGCCGAGGACCTGCTGCGCCGGGCACTCCTGGACGTCGACGGCGTGCGCGAGGTCAGGTCCGTACGCGTCCGGCGGTCAGGGCCGAATCTCATCGGCGACGCCGCCATCGCGACCGGCCGCATGCTCTCGGTCGAGGCCGCGACCGCGCTGGTCAAGGGAGTGACGGCGCGCGCGCGCCAGGTCCTGCCACGACTCGACCTTGCGGTCACTGTCGAGGGGCAGGAGCAACCGGGCGACATCGTGGAGAGGATTCACGCGGCGGCGGCGCGTAACGGCGGCGTCCGCGACCTGCACAACGTGACGGTGGAGCGCGAGGCAGACGGCTCGCTGCACCTCACCATGCACGCCAAGCTGCCCGCCAACCAGGACGTCGCCACTGCTTCGCGTACCAGCCGCGACCTGGAGCGGTCGATCCGCAACGAGCTCCCCGAGGTCACCCGCATAGACATCCACCTCGAACCGATGGAGCCGGAGGTCGTGCCGGGCCGAGACGTGACGGCGCGCAACGAGCAGCTGGCGGCGCGCATTCGAAAAGTCGTGGAGTCGCATCCCGAGGTACGCCGGTGCATCGACGTCGAGCTGAGCGACCGGGACAACAAGATCTATGCCCACGTGGTGGCCGAGGTCGCGGGAGAGATCAGCCTCGAGCATGCGCATGTGATCGAAAGCGAGGTCGAGGAGATGATCCGCCACGAAATCCCGGAAGCGCATGAGGTGGTCACCCGGGTCACGGCATGAGGGCCGGACGCGCGGAAGACCTGACCCCGCTTATCGAGCTGTGGCGTCGCGAGGTTGTGGCGGGCCGCCAGGACATGGTTCCAGAGGAGGCGCGCATACGGCGGATGCTGTCGAGGTTCGACTGGGAGGCGCGCTCACGCATGGTCGACGACGGCGGACGCCTGGCGGGCGCGATCCTGCTGATGAGCCGCCCCTCGCCTGATGGGATCATCGCGAGCCTGTACGTAGCGGGTCCGGGCCCGATCGCATCCGACCTGGCCCGATGGGGCCTCCAGCTGTCGCGCGCCGCCGGTGCGTCGGTCGCGCAGTCCTTCATGGCAAAGGGCCAGGGCGGCGGCCTGGGCGAGGCGGGCATGGAGGTGGTCCGGCCGTGGTGGCGCATGGATCGGACTCTGCTCGATGACCTGCCCGCGCCGGCCAGGGTCACGGGCTACGAGCTGGCCGACGGCAGGAACGCGCCGGCTGATTCATGGGTCGGTATGTTCAACCGCACCTTTGCGGACCACTGGCGTTTCGCGCCTCGCGCGGAGGAGGAGATCATCGCGGGCAAGCTCGCCGAGCTCTCCCTCATGGCAGTCACGTCGCCGGGGCGCGAGCCTGCCGCCATCGCGTTCGGTGAGGTCGAGCGCTACGCAGACGACGCGCGCCCGCAGCCGGTTGGTCTCATCAGCTCCGTCGGCACGTTGCCGGAGCACAGGCGCAGAGGCCTTGCCACCTGGCTGGTGGCCGAGCTCATGCGCCGCCTCGCGCACAACGGCGCCAGCAGCGCGTCGTTGTATGTCGACGGCCTCAACCCGATGCGAGCCGCTGACGTCTACCGCAGGCTTGGCTTCGAGGTCGCGTTCGAAGCCGAGGTCTGGGAAGCTAGCTTTTCGTGAAGCGCCGGGCCGCGATCGCCGTGATTCTCATCGCTTTGTCCGCCTGTGCCAGCGCCAGCCCGGCTTCACCGCAGCAGGCCGCCCGACAGCTCATACCGAAGCCGCCGCCGACTCTGGCGACCGCGGTCGCGCATGCCGCCCGCCTCGGTCCGGCCGGCGAGTCGACCTCCGTCGCACTCAGCTTCGGCCTGAAGGTGCGACATCCGGACCAGCTTGCGGCAATCCTGGCCTCGGGACAGACGGTCTCGCCGGCCGATTACGCCGCGCGCTTTGGCCCTGATGAGACGCTGGTAGGCCGTGCTGTCACAGCGCTTTCCGTAGCCGGCTTCCATGCCGCGTGGCAGCCGCCCTCGGGCGTGATTGCCGCCGACGGGCCCGCGCCGGCGGCGGCGGCCTTGCTGCACGTCGACATCGAAAGCTACCGGCTTGCCAACGGCACGACGTTCTATGCCTCGCTCGACGAGCCTCAGCTGCCACCAGTGCTCGCCGCCGTGGCGACTGGCGTCAGCGGACTCGACGACTACCGGCGCACGCGCGGCTATGCCGTCCGGCCAGGCGGAGTCGAGCCGGTCGACGTGCTGAGCTACTACAACCTGAAGCCGCTCCGCGACGCGGGTCTCGACGGCGCCGGCCAGACGGTCCTGCTGCCGGAGATCGACGACGTGGCCGTCAGCGACCTGGAGACATTCGCCACGAAGTTCGGCCTGCCGCCCTTTGCACCGCTGCTAACCATCAAGCGAGACGCGAATTGGGGCACCCCGGAAAAGGCGCAGGGCGAGACGGCGCTCGACCTCGAGATCATCCACGAGGTCGCGCCCGCGGCCAAGCTCGTCGTCTACATGTCAGCGGCCGACTTCGGCCACGGAGACCGCGCCTTCGACCAGCTCGTCACCGACCACCTGGGCTCGATCATCTCGGAGAGT
>VBGE01000024.1 GCA_005880345.1 Chloroflexota bacterium
AGCTCGGCAGCGCGCCCAACCTGATCACAGGATCGGATTACCTCGCGGCGGCCAAGGACCCACACTGGGCGGCTTCGTACAGCTTCCTGCCCTCGCAGCCAAACAACGCCGACTACCCATACGAGGGCTACCTGTTCCCGGACACGTACCTCGTCGACCCCGCGGCCGGCGCCAAGGGCCTGGTCAAAGCTCAGCTCGACCAGTTCGGAATCGCCTTCAGTGCCGACTGGCGGAGCCAGATCGCGCAGGCGACCGCATCTCGCCCCGCCGAAGACATCAGGTCCATCGTCATCCTGGCCTCGATGGTCGACCGCGAGGCCAACAACAAGACGCCGACCGACCGCGGCAACGTTTGCAGCGTGTACTACAACCGCCTCGCGACCAACACGCCGCTGGGCGTCGACGCGACGCTGCTGTACGCCCTGGGCCGCCTGACCCCCGAGCCGACGGCGGCCGAGCTCAGCCTCGACTCGCCTTACAACACGCGCAAGCACGCCGGCCTCCCGCCAGGCCCGATCAGCAATCCGGGTCGAGCAGCCCTCCAGGCATGCATCAGCCCACCGAAGACGAACTACCTCTTTTACTTCACCGACCGGCAGGGCACCACGCACTTCGAAACCAACCAGCAGCAGTTCGACGCCGACATAGCGAAGTACGGCACGAGCGGAAGCTGAGGGTCTTCTTAGTCGGCAGCGGGATCGCCTACTCGCGCAGCCCAGCCATGCAGAACGCCGCCTTCGAGGCACTTGGCCTCGACTGGACATACGACATGCTCGACGTAGCACCAGGGGCGCTGCGCGATGAGGTCGCCGGGCTCCGCGCACCAGACGTCGCGGGCGCCAACGTGACCATCCCGTACAAGCAGGCCGTGATGGAGCACCTCGACGTCATCGCCCCCGAAGCGCTGCGCGCGCGAGCTGTCAACACCATCGTCAACGAAGGCGGGCGGCTGGGCGGATACAACACCGACATCCCCGCCATCCGAGCCGCAGTCGAGCAGGTCGGGGTCGATCCGGAGGCGGCCAACGCGGTGATCCTCGGCGCGGGTGGGGCCGCGAGGGCGGCCGCGGCGGCCCTCCTGGGCGCCCACCTGACGTTCGTCGCCCGAAACCCGGCGGATGCCGACGTCCCCGGCCGGACGGTCGCGTGGAGCGACCGGTCGGTGCCGGCACTGACACGCTCGGCGGACCTGTTGATCAACGCCACGCCGCTGGGCCGCCATGAAGAGATGCCGCTCAGGCCGGCCGCGCTGCCCAGGTCGGGCGCGGTGATCGACCTGGTCTATGTCACGGGCGGGACGCCGCTCGTGCGCAAGGCGCGCTCCCTCGGCCTGCCGACGGTCGACGGCTGGGAGGTGCTGCTGACGCAGGGTGCCATCTCGTTCTTGATGTGGACCGGAGAGAGCGCGCCGCTCGACGCGATGCGCGAAACTCTCCAGCCGTGAATCAGCTCGTCATCGCGATCCTCTGGGCCATCGTCGGCGCGGCGGCGGGTCTCGGCATCCGCTGGGGCTCCGTCAAGCTCGCGCGCCTAGAGGGTCTGGAGCCAGCCAGCAAGTGGTGGCAGCGGTTCGGACCGCCGGTGCTGGCAGCCGCAGTCTTCGCCGTCTACGGCTACGAGCTCAGCTCGTTCGCCGTCCTGCTGGTGCGCAGCGTCTTCGCGCTTGTCCTGGTCCAGGTCGTCTTCTTCGACTTTGAGCACCACCTGATCCTCGACCGCGTCATGTTTCCCGCGATGGGCCTCGCGGTGCTGGTCGCGATCCTGGGCAAGCCGTACTGGCCCGGCGGCACGATCCTCGACCGGGGACACGAGCTGTTCGGCCGGCCCATCCTCGACGCGGTCATCATCGGAGTGGTCACGGGCCTGGTCTTCCTGTTTCTCGCCCTGGTCGGGGGAGCGATCTTCAAGGCCGAGGCGCTCGGCTTCGGCGACGTCAAGCTCGCCACCTTCATGGGCCTGCTCATGGGCTGGCCGTACACGTTCACCGCCATCTTCTACGGCGTCGTCCTGGCCGCTTTCGGCGCCCTCGTCTTCATCGTCACCCACCGGTCGATGAGGGGGACGATCGCGTACGGACCCTACCTCGCGGCAGGCGCCCTGATTGTTCTTTTGCTCCTGCCTGTTTAAATATGCGGCCATGAGAAAGCTCCTGCCCGGTGAGAACCTCGTCCTCCAAGACCACCCGCACTGGATCACGATCGTCGGCAGCCTGGTCGTGCCTGTGATCCTTCTCGTCCTCATCGCCGTCGCCGACTTCACGATCCTGTATCCCCAGGCCAACGGGAGCGGCCTCTACGTGCCGAGCCTTCGCAAGATCCTGAGCTTCGGCGTCATCGCCCTCGCCCTTCTATGGCTCATCGTCGTCTGGATTCGCTGGCGGTCGATCACCTACACGCTGACCGATCAGCGGATCGCGATCGAGACCGGCGTGTTCGGCCGGCAGGAGAAGATCATCCCCATCGACCGCGTGCAGGACTGCACCACCAAGCAGTCGATCTTCGGCCGGATCCTCGGCTATGGACGCGTCGAGGTCGACGCGGCGGGCTCGCAGGGCGCGGAGGTGCTGGATCACCTGCCAAAGCCGGGCGAGTTCCGCGACCAGGTCTTTGTCCAGTCGGAGAGACGGCGTGGCGGCGGTATGCCTGCGGCGCCTGCGGCCGCGCCCATTCCGGCGAATCCCAGCGGCGTCTAGCTCAACCAGAAGGCCGCTCGCGCTGCTCGGCTTCATGGGGTCGGGCAAAACGCTCGTCGGCGGGCTGGTCGCGCAGCGCGGCCGGGCGCAGTTTTTCGACCTGGACCACCTGGTCGAGGACGAGGCAGGCATGTCGGTGGCCGAGATCTTCGCCACTCACAGCGAGGCGGCCTTCCGCGCCTTCGAGAAGCAGACCCTGCCGCGGTTGCTGCAGCCTGGAGCCGTGGTCGCTCTGGGTGGTGGGGTGGTGATGGACGACGACAACTGGAGCCTCATCAGCGACAAGGCGATGACGGTGCATCTCGATGTGCCGTTCCCGGTCGTCTGGGAACGCATCAAAAACCTGGGCACGCGCCCGCTGGTCGCCAACCGAAGCGCGTCCGAGGTGGAGGAGCTCTACGATCTCCGGCGCCCGCGTTACGAGCAGGCGAAGCACCGTGTCGATGGCACGCGGCCGGCCGGCGACGTGGCCGATGAGGTGTTGCAGCTGTGGTCCGCCTGATCCTCGACTCGTCGTCAGGCGGCTACCCGGTGCTGATCGGCACCAACCTCAACCGCAACCTGCGCGACGTCGTCACGCGCCTCGACCCGACCGGCGCGGCGATCGTGACCGACAGCAACGTCAGGCCCTGGGCGCTGAAGGTGGGCAAGGCGATCAAGCGCGCCGGCCTGAAGACGGGCATCCACGCCATTCCCGCCGGGGAACGGTCGAAGTCGATGACACAGCTCCAGAGCGTGCTCGCGTTCCTCGAGCGCCAGCGCATCGATCGCGGCGGCATCGTCATCGCGGTTGGCGGCGGGACGGTGGGCGACCTCGCCGGCCTGGCGGCGTCGATGTGGCAGCGAGGCGTCCGGCTCGTGTCGGTGCCCACGACGCTGCTGGCGATGGTGGACTCGAGCATCGGCGGCAAGACCGGAGTGAACGGCCGGCGCTCGAAGAATGCGATCGGCACCTTCTGGCAGCCATCGGCGGTGATCTCCGACATAGCCGCCATCGAGTCGCTCCCCGAGCCCGCCTATCGGGATGCCTTCGCCGAGGTTGTAAAGTACGCCGTCGCCATGGACCGAAGCCTCTTCGACCTTCTCCAGCGCAACAGCCCTCGGCTCCTCGAGCGTGACAGCTCGATGCTCGAGCGGGTCGTCTTTCGCTGCGTCGCCGCCAAGGCCCTGATCGTGGCCAAGGACGAACGAGACCGCGGGCCGCGCGCAATCCTGAACTACGGCCATACGGCCGGGCACGCCCTCGAGGCGGCGACCGCCTTTCGCGTCACGCACGGCCGGGCCGTCGCCTTCGGCATGCGGGTGGCCGCACGCATCTCTGTCTCGATGGATCTCTGCAGCAAGCGCGTCGCCGAATCCCAGGATGGGCTGCTCACGGCCCTCGGCCTGCCGGACAAGCCACCACACGCCGACCCCAAACGCGTGCTCGCGGCGGTCGCGCTGGACAAGAAGGCCAGGCGCGGCAAGGTCGCGTGGGTCATGCCGCGGCGCATCGGGCATGCCGAGATCGGCCACGCGGTCCCCGGCGCCCTGGTCCGTCGCGTCATCACCAGGTCCCTGGCATGAAGCGCGTCGTGATCGTCAACGGTCCGAACCTGAACCTGCTGGGCAAGCGCGAGCCTCACATCTACGGGACCCGGTCCCAAGAAGACCTGAAGCAGGTCGTCCAGGACCGGGCGGGCAAGCTCGGTTTCGAGGTCAGCTTCTTCCAGAGCAATCACGAGGGGGAGCTGATCGACTTCCTCCAGAAGGAGGGTCCCGGCTCGGCCGGCATCGTCATCAATCCGGGCGCGTTGTCCCACTACTCACTGGCGCTCTACGATTGCCTGCAGGCACTCGCGCTTCCGGTCGTGGAGGTTCATCTTTCCAACATCCACGCGCGCGAGGAGTTCCGTTCCCGAAGCGTGACCGCGCGCGCCGCGCGCGGCGTGATTACCGGCCTTGGATTTGCGGGATATGAATTGGCACTGGAGTTTTTGGCCACAGAGCAGAAGTGATTTCAACCAACGACTTTCGCAACGGCACGATGTTCGAGATGGACGGGCAGCTCCTGTCCATCGTTACCGTCGAGCACATCAAGCTCGCCCGCGCGGGCGCGGTCATCAAGGCCAAGCTGCGCAACGTGCTGACCGGCTCGATCTTCGAGCAGAGCTTCCGCAGCGGTGACAAGTACAAGACCGCCCGCATCGACCGCCACGACTGCACCTACCTGTACTCCGACGGCAGCCACCACTACTTCATGGATTCCAAGACTTACGACCAGGTGGCGGTGGACGAGGACATGCTCACCGACGTGATCCCCTTTCTCAAGGAGGGCAGTGAGGCGTATCTGCTGCGCCATGACGATCGCCTCATCGGCGTGGAGCTGCCGATCATCGTCGAGCTGAAGGTGGCCCAGACAGATCCCGGCTTCAAGGGCGACACGGTTTCCGGTGCGACCAAGCGCTGATCCCTGCGGGACAAGCCCCGATAAGGACGCGCTGCCCGCGCCGACTGATTGCTCCCCGGAGGGGAGAGGGTGCTCATGGAGTAGGATCGCCTGTTATGAGTGAGAACGGTTCGCTGGGGGCAGTCCGTGGCGCCAACGAGGTGATCGCAAGCATCGCCGCGCTGGCCGCATGCGAAGTCGAAGGTGTGGAAGGAATGGACGAGGCCGCGGCTCGTCATTTCGGTGACTGGGTGCGCCGCCAGGCCGCGCATCGCGGCGTCCGAGTGAACATCGAAGGCGATCGTTCAATCCATCTCGAGGTGTTCATCACGGTCGACTCGGAAGCCAAGCTCGCCGACGTGGCCGCTGCCGTGCAGGCCAACGTCGTCGAAGCGACCGAGCGCATGCTGGGCCTCGAGGTCGGCGAGGTGAATGTTTTCGTTTCGAGTGTCGCCTTCGCCACATAGAGTTCCTGTCGGCAAGCGGCATCACGCAAGGGAGCTGGCGCTCAAGGTCCTGTTTCAGCTCGAAGGGTCCAGCGACGATCCCGAAGAGGTGCTTCTCTACCATGCATCCGAGAACGGCGCGAGCGTGGAGATCACGGACTTTGCGCGCCAGCTGACGCGCGGCGTGCTGGACAACCGCGAGAAGCTCGACTCGATCCTCAGCGCCGCGTCGGAGCACTGGAAGCTCGAGCAGATGGCGAAGGTCGATCGCGTGATCCTGCGCATCGCCGTCTACGAGATCGCGATCGACCGCAAGGTGCCCACCAAGGCGGCGATCAACGAATCGATCGAGCTGGCCAAGACGTTCTCGGGCGACGACGCCGGGCGCTTCGTCAACGGCATCCTCGGTCGCGTCGCGGCCACCGCATGAGCCATCGCAACTTCGGCGACGTGCGGGCGGATTGAGATTCCTGCTCGCTCCGCTAGTTGCCTGGGCATTCGCCCAGGCGGCGAAGCTGACGCTGTATTCGATCCGGCAGCACCGCTTGAACCTGAGGGTGCTGGCCGAGACCGGCGGCATGCCGAGCAGCCACAGCGCCATCGTCATGGGCCTGACCACGGCGGTCGGTAAATATTCCGGGCTCACCTCCGCTCCCTTCGCGATCGCCCTTATCTTCACCTTCGTGGTGATGTACGACGCGGCCGGCCTGCGGCGTGCCGCGGGTCGCCAGGCCGAGGTGCTGAACCGGCTGGTCGAGGACCTCGTCCACATGCGTGGCGTGCAGGAGGCAAGGCTGCGGGAGTTGCTCGGCCACACGCCGACGGAGGTCCTGGTCGGCGCGGTCATCGGCTTCGTCGTCGGCTTGATCCTTTGATGCCGCGCCTGGACGTGCTCGTCACCAAGAACGGGCTCGCGGAATCACGCGAGCGGGCGCAGGCGCTGATCCTGGCGGGCAAGGTCCGCGTGGGCGGCGAGACTGTGCGCAGCCCGGCCCGGACAGTAAGCGAGGACGCGCCGATCGCGGTCGACTCCGAGCCAGGCTACGCGAGCCGCGGCGCGCTGAAGCTCGCGCCGGCCCTCGACCACTTCGCGGTCGATCCGGCTGGGCGAGTGTGCGCTGACATCGGGGCTTCGACCGGGGGCTTCACCGACGTGCTGCTGCGACGCGGTGCCGCGAAGGTCTATGCGGTCGACGTCGGCCGCGGCCTCCTGCACTGGCGCCTGCGCCAGGATCCCCGCGTCGTCGTCATCGAGCGGGTCAACGCGCGCGAGCTGCAGCCTTTCCCCGAGCCGGTGACGCTCGTCGTGATCGACGTTTCGTTCATCAGCCTCGAGAAGGTTCTGCCGGCCCTCCTGCGTGCCGCGCCACCCGCAGAGGTGGTGGCGCTCTTCAAGCCGCAGTTCGAGGTGGGACGAACCGATGTGGGCAAGGGAGGCATCGTGCGAGATGCGGCTGCGATCGATAGAGCGTCGACGCACTTTCGCGATTGGTGCGAAAGCAATGGATACAGGGTGGTGGGCGAGGCACCCTCCGAGGTCGCGGGGGCTCAGGGCAACCGCGAGATCTTCTTCCACCTGGCGCCGGTGCAGCGGTGAAGATCTGCCTGTTGCGCGGCGCCGGGGTCGACCAGGCTGTGGTCGAGAGCGCGCTGCAGAGCATGAGGGAGAGACACGTAGAGGGCGCAGAGGCGCCGCGCGACGCACCAGGCGAAAGGATGGCCGCCGTTTTGAAGGACAGCGACCTGCTCCTCACGCTCGGCGGTGACGGAACATTTCTTGCGGGCGCGCGATTGGCCGCGCCGCGCGGCATTCCTATCCTGGGCGTCAACCACGGCCGGCTGGGATTTCTGACCGAGATCGAGGCGCACGAGATGAGCGATGGCCTGTCGCGCTACCTCAACGGTGATTACAGGATCGAGGAACGAACGATGCTCCAGGTCACGCTCGTCCACGACGGCACCAGCGTGCACGAATGGAACGGCCTCAACGAGGTGGTGGTGGATCACTCCGGAGAGGCGCGCATCCTGCGGCTGGAGATCGATGTCGGCGGCCAGGCCGTTGGAGTCATCGATGCCGACGGCGCCATCGTAGCCACGGCGAGCGGCTCGACGGCATACGCGCTCGCGAGCGGCGGTCCCATCCTCGAGCCCACGCTGGAAGACCTGGTCCTCGTGCCCATGAGCCCATTTGCCCTGACCGTGAGGCCGATCGTCTTCGCCCCGCGCCAGGACGTGACTCTCAAGGTCATCCGCGGCCCGGCCGAGGTGCGAGTGGATGGCGCAGGTCGCGGGCGGGCCGTCGCCGTCGGCGACAGCGTGCGGTGCGGTGCGCACCCCCGGCGCCTGAAGGTGGTCCGCTTCAGCCCGCCGGAGAGCTTCTACCGCCGCCTCAGCGAGAAGTTGGGCTGGGGCAGGCCCCTCGTCCCCAAATAAGGTGCTCCGGGAGCTGATGGTCCGCGACCTGGCGCTGGTCGCTGAAGCCACCGTGCGCTTCGGTCCCGGCCTCAACCTCCTGACGGGCGAGACCGGCAGCGGCAAGTCGCTCATCATCGATGCGCTGAGCCTGGCCCTCGGCGCGCGCGGCGGGGCGGACCAGGTGCGCCACGGCGCGGACCGTGCGACGGTGGAGGCCGTCTTCGACTCGGTGCGGCTGCAGCGCGAGGTCGGCAAGCGAAGCGCCGCGAAGATCGACGGCCGCACCGCGACGCCGGCGCAGCTGCGCGAGCTGGGGGACAACCTGGTGGCCATCCACGGCCAGCATGAGCACCACGCGTTGCTCGACAGCGACACCCAGACCGAGCTGCTCGACGCTTATGCGGGCGCCCTCGACATCCGTGCGTCGGTTGCAGTGGCGCATGCGGCGTGGATTGCCGCGTCCGCCGCGCTGCGCGACCTGGAGCAGTTGCGCTCCCGCGGCAAGCGCGAACAGGAGTATCTGCTGTGGCAGCTCGACGAGCTGCGCAAGGCCGACCTGAGTCCAGGAGAGGACGAGGCCCTGGCCGCCGAAAGGAGCGCCACGCGTCACGCGGCCAGGCTCGCGGAGCTCGGCCGTGTCACCATGGAAGCCCTGCACGAGGAAGGCGTGGCCCGGGCTGCCGCCGCGCTCGGTGCGGCGGCCACCCTGGACCCGCGCCTGGCTGAGCACGCCACGCGCCTCGACGCTCTCGTCGAGGAGATGTCGGATGTTGTCGCTTCGGTGAGGCATTACACAGAGCAGCTCGACTCCGACCCTGGCCGGCTCGAAACCATCGAGTCGAGGCTGGCCATCCTGGACGGGCTCAAGCGCAAGTACGGCGGCTCGATCGAGGCGGCAATCAAGGAGCGAGACCGTCTTCAGCTGCAGGTGAGCGCGACGGAGGACATCGACTCCGCCGTGGCGGGCGCGGAGGCCGAGCTGGCTCAGCGCAGGGACCAGCTCCAATCCGCGGCGGCACGCCTGACGAAGGCGCGCGGGGCGGCGGCGCAGCGCATGCAGAAAGCGGTCGCTGCCGAGCTGCAGGGACTGCGCCTCGAGGGCGCGCGGTTCGAGGTCGCGCTGCGTCAGCTCGCCGAGGTTGGGCCCGCAGGCGCGGATGCGGCCGAGATGATGTTCTCGGCCAACCCGGGTGAGCCCATCGCGCCGCTTGCCAGGGTCGCTTCGGGCGGCGAGCTGGCCCGCGTGATGCTTGCCATCAAGACGGTCAGCGCGGACGCGGACCGCCTGCCAACGCTCGTTTTCGACGAGGTCGACGCGGGCATCGGCGGCGAGGCTGCGGTCCAGGTCGGGTTGCGCCTCAAGCGGCTCGGCGCGCGTCACCAGGTCCTGGTCGTCACGCACCTCGCCCAGATCGCCTCGTTCGCCGACCACCACCTGGTCGTGGAGAAGGCCAAAGGCAAAGACGGTCGCAACGTCGTCACCGTGCGCGAGCTGACCGACCCGGATGAGAAGGCGCGGGAGCTCGCTCGGATGATGAGCGGGGGCGTGACCGAGAAGGCCGTGGCCCGCGCCCAGGAGCTCCTCGAGGAAGCAATGAGGCCCGTACGGTAGGCTTGCGCGACGTGGAATC
This sequence comes from Chloroflexota bacterium, assembly GCA_005880345.1. GTDB lineage: Bacteria > Chloroflexota > Dormibacteria > Dormibacterales > Dormibacteraceae > 40CM-4-65-16. Next base: position 9,613 of record VBGE01000024.1, read on the forward strand.
CCCGGTCGCCGGCTCGCTGCCGAGGCTCGACGTCAAGACCCCTGTCTTCGAAGGGCCGCTGGAGCTCCTCCTGGCGCTGGTCGAGCGCGAAGAAGTCGACATCTTCAAGGTCTCACTGGCCAGGGTCACCGACGCCTACCTTGCTGAAGTCGCGGCGCGCGAGATCGCCGATCCCCGAGAGATGGCAGAGTTCCTGTGGATGGCGGCGCGGCTGCTGCTGCTGAAGTCGATCCGCCTGCTGCCCGGCGAGGCCCCCACCGAGGAGGAAACCGAGCTGCTCGGCTGGGAGGACGAGGTGCGCCAGCGCCTCGAGGAATACCGGGCCTACAAGGAGATCGCGGGCGAGCTGCTCGAACGCGCGCAGCAGGACTCGTTCGCCTTTCCGCCGCCCGCGCGGCCGGTGGAGGCGGGCGGGCAGGAGGAGCCGCTCAACGTCGACTTTCTCGTCGCCGCATTCAACAGCGTGCTCGCCCGCATCCCGCCGCGGCCACTCGTCGTCACTGGGCGCACGTGGACGCTGCAGGAGAAGATCGACCTCATCACCGACCGGCTGCGCCATGGACCGATCGAGCTGGTCGAGCTCATCCTGGAGTCAGAGGACCGGCTCGAAGCAGTCGTCACCTTCGTCGCGCTGCTCGAGCTCATCCGCCGTTCTGCCGTGCGGGTGCGTCAGAAAGAGCGGTTCGGACCGATCCACGTCGAGCCGATAGAGCCCGCCGCTTGAGCGCCGATCTTGCCTCGGCGCTCGAGGCGATCCTGTTCAGCTCCAACCGGCCGCTCAAAGTCCGCGAGCTGCAGCAGGCGACCGACGCGGACCGCAACTCGGTCGAAGGCGCGCTCGAGAAGCTTCGCGAAACCCTGGATGGGCGCGGCGTGATGCTGATGCGTCACCACGACGAAGTGCACCTTGCAACCAGGCCGGAGCATGCCGCCATGGTCCGCCGCGCGCTGAGGCCTGAGGTTTCGGGCCGGCTCTCGCAGGCAGCGTACGAGACGCTTGCAATCGTGGCCTACCAGCAGCCGGTTTCGCGTGCGCGCGTTGAAGATGTGCGAGGCGTCAACTGCGAGAGCGTGCTTTCCAACCTCGAGCTGCGCGACCTCATCACCGAGGTCGGGCGTGGCTCGGGTCCCGGGCAGCCGAAGCTCTACGGCACCACCATGCGTTTCCTCCACGTCGTCGGGCTCGAGTCGCTCGAGCATCTGCCCACCCCGAAAACCGCGGAGCTGACCGAACGAGCATCAGGCTGAACGCCTTCCTGGCGCGGGCGGGGGTGGCGAGCCGCCGCGCCGCGGACAGGCTCATCGCCTCCGGCTCGGTCCGCGTCAACGGAGAGCGGCCCCCTGCAGAGGGCCTCCTCATCGACCCCGATAAGGACCGCGTGACCGTGGACGGCAAGCCGGTCAAGCTGGCCACCAGGCATCGCTACGTGATGCTCAACAAACCACTTGGCGCCATCACGACGGCGCGGGATGAGGCTTCGCGCACTACTGTGCTCGACGTGATCGGTGCTGAAGGTTCCCTCGGGCATCGCCTCTTCCCGGTTGGCAGGCTCGATGCCGACAGCACCGGCCTGCTGCTCCTCACCGACGATGGCGACCTCGCATATCGCCTCACGCACCCGCGC
>VBGE01000025.1 GCA_005880345.1 Chloroflexota bacterium
GCGCAAGGCGTCGGTTCTGCACGAGGCGCGAGAGGCAATCGGTTTCGTACGCACGACTCCATGGATATGGGCCGGCATCCTGGCAGCGGCCGTGGCCAACATCTCCCTGACCGGACCACTTCAGGTGCTGACACCGTATGTGGTCAAGTACACGCTGCACGGCGGCGTGCGCGATCTGGCGCTCGTCATCGCGGGCGGCGGAGTCGGTGCAGTCGCGGCGGCGATCTACATCGCGATCAGAGGGGCGCCCCGACGCACTGTGACATGGATCTTCGTCGCCTGGGCCGCCAGCTGCCTGGCGCTGACGCCGATCGGCATCGCGACCTCGGCGTGGCAGGTGGCGGGGCTCAACTTTGTGATCGGCGTCGGGCTGACGATCGGCAACCTCATCTGGTTCACGCTGATGGGCACGCGCGTCCCCAACCAGATGCTGGGCCGTGTCTCGAGCCTCGACCTGATGATCTCCTTCAGCCTCACCCCGCTCTCGAACGGGCTCACCGGGCCCGTGGCCGCAGTTTTTGGCGTCAGCAGGACGCTGCTCGCCGCGGGCTTGCTCGGCACCGTCGTGACGGTGGCCACCCTGTTCGTGCCGGGCGTGCGCGACCCGGAGAAAACGCCCGCTCTTACCAGCGGGTGATGAACATCTTCTTGCGCGTGTAGAACTCGATGCCGTCGGCGCCGTGGACGTGGAGGTCACCGAAGAACGAGTCCTTCCAGCCCGAGAAAGGAAAGAAGGCAAACGGCTGCGCGATCGGCACGTTGACCCCAACCATGCCGGCCTCGACGCGCTCGCGAAACTCGCGCGCGGCGCGCCCGCTCTTGGTGAAGAGCACGGCCATGTTGCCCAGCGTCATGGAATTGGCGATGGAGATCGCTTCCTCGAGCGTCGTCGCGCGAGCCACGGACATGACCGGTCCGAAGATCTCCTCGCGGCCGACGGTCATGGACGGCGCGACGCGGTCGAGGATGGTGGGCCCGAGGAAGTAACCGGGCCGCGACATCTCGGAGCGTCCATCGACGAGGAGGTCGGCGCCCTCCCCCGCTCCCTGCTCGATGTATGCCGCAACTTTCTGGCGATGTTCGGTGCGAATGAGCGGGCCGACGTCGACGCCGGGTCCGTCGCCCGGGCCGACCTTCAGCTTCTTGGCACCGCTCACGAGCGCAGCAAGCAGTGGGTCCGGATCCTGGCCCACGGCCACGGTGACGCTGCCCGCCAGGCAGCGCTCGCCGGCGTTGCCGAAGCTCGCGTTGAGCAGGTGAGGGATCGCCTCTGAGATGTCCGCGTCCGGCATGACGACCATGTGGTTCTTGGCGCCGCCGAGGGCCTGGACGCGCTTGCCGTGGCGGGCGGCTTCCGCGTAGACGTGGCGCGCCACCGGGGCCGACCCGACGAACGAGATGGCCCGGACCGCCGGATGCTCGAGCAGCGCGTCGACCGCGGCCTTGGCGCCGTGCACGATGTTGAGCACGCCCTCGGGAAAGCCTGCCTCGAGGAACAGCTCGGCCAGCCGGACCGCGCCCAGCGGGGTTCGCTCCGAGGGCTTGAGGACGAAGGTGTTGCCCGCCACCACGGCCAGCGGGAACATCCAGAGCGGGATCATCACTGGGAAGTTGAAAGGCGGGATCCCCGCGCATACGCCGACCGGGTATCGGTACAGGTCCTGGTCGACGCCGCCCGAGACCGCGCGGAGAGTGCGACCCTGAAGCAGAGTCGGCGCGCCGCAGGCGAAGTCGACGACGTCGATCCCTCGCCGAACCTCGCCGCGTGACTCGTCGAGCGTCTTGCCATGGTGACGCGTGACCAGCGCCGCGAGCTCTTCGAAATGCGCCTCGAGCTGGGCTTTGTAGGCGAACATCAGGCGGGCCCGCTCCATCACCGGCGTCTGCGACCAGGCATCGAACGCGGCCAGGGCCGCGCGGACCGCGGCGTCGACCTCGGCGGCGCCTGACAGCGCGACCTGCTCGATCACCTCGGCGGTCGCGGGGTTGTAGACGGGCAGGGTCTCGACCGCCACCTCCAGCCATCGGCCGCCGGCGAGGTTGCGCAGAGCCACACCTAAAGGATGGCAGTCGCAATGGGCCGCCGCTCGAAACTCTCATGACATTCCAAGAGCGTTTTGAGGTATTGGCCCCAGTCTTGACCACTCCGCAGCACGCATCGACAGAGTCCCGGGGAAATGGAGGCGATGCATGAGCACAGATCGCGCGCATGCGTATCCCGTCCAGACGCTCAGCGGTCAACGAAGAAGCCTGGACTACGGCCGCGTCGGAGTCTGGTTCTTCCGCGCGCTACTGCTGATTCCGTTTGTGTTGATGGCGCCGGAGGTGGTCTCAGCCAGCCTTGGGCGGCCCGATGGCGTGGCCAACGTCTCCGCATCGACCGCGGACGTCCTCGGCACGTCGACGTTTCTCATCTTCATCCTGATGCTCGCCGTCACGCCGATCGAGACGATGACCGGGTGGCGATGGCACGTGGTGCTTCGCCGCGACTACGGGATCGCCATGTTCGCCACCGCGGCTTTCGACCTGACGCTGGCGGCAATCACGACAGACGACACCTTCCCCGGCACAGTGCTGACCCATATCGGCGGCCACACGTTTCTGCTCGCGGGGACGCTGTCGACGCTCCTGCTGATCCCGCTCGTCGCGACCGCCAACCGGCCGGCCCAGCGATGGCTCGGCCGCCACTGGAAGGCCATCCAGCGCCTGACCTATGTGGTTTGGGGGACTGTCCTCCTCCATCTGCTGCTGCTGTTCGGCTTGAGCACCATCTTTCTCTACGCGGTCGCGGTCAGCATCCCGCTGGCGGTCATTCGGATCCCATCCGTGCGGCGCTGGTGGACCTCAGCCAGGAGGACCGGGGGCCGCCGAGTAGCACGGGCGGTCGCGGCCGTGGCTCTGGTCGCCGTCTTCAGCGCTGGTTTCGTACCCCTCGCCAACGAGCTCGCCCAGAAGGGATTTGCTGCGGTGACGCAGCACCCAGCCCGTGACTGAGCACGACGCCACCCTCCGGCGCCGGCGGCGGGCGAGGCGCGTGATGGAAGGGGTCACGGCGCTCTCGGTGGCGATCGCAGTTGGCATCGGCACCAGCCAGCTCGTCGCTGAAGGTCTCGACGAATTTCTAAACCGGCCTGCCGGCGTCGGCGCGTCTCCCTCCAAGGTTGACACCGGCACGGCGACCGCAACCGCGCCACCCGAGGTCGCGCAGCTCGTCCCTCCGGCGGCAGCCGTTCCGATACCGGCGCGGATTCAACCAGACCTTCGGGCGCACCCTCCCTACTCCTTCATGGACCGGACCAGACATCACGGCTATGAGCGCTAGGCGGCGTGTACTGGTCGCGCTCTTCGTCGCCCTTGGCTTCTACGCGCTGAGCGACATCCTTCTGTGGCAGCGGATCTTCGAGGCGAACTCGCTCTCGATGTTCGACGCCCAGTATCAGACCGGGCACGTCGCGATTCTGATCGGCCTCATCGGGACCGGCGCGGTTTTGCTGTGGGATGCGGGAGCGTGGGCGCTGTGGTTCGGAGGCGCGCTCTACACCACGGCATTCGGCGGGGTCGCCGACGTCCTGTACTACTGGCTGGACGGCAGGTCGGTGCCGGCGGTTTTGCCATGGCTCGATCGGTCGCGCCTGGTGTTCATCCGGCCCCTGGGCGGAGACGTCACGAGCGTGGAGCTGCTCGCGTCAGCCGCCTTCTGGCTCGGTCTGTGGCTTGCGGCCTGGGTCGTTCTGGGTCAGGCTCGGCGCGCGAATGATGCGGCGGAGGTTGGGCGGGCTCCGGGATGAGCCTGGTGGCCCAAAACGGCCGCGATGATCTCGGCTGCTCTGGCTGCGCCCCCGGGTGTCACCGCCTCATACGCGGCGCCGGCGCCTAGACGTTCACGCATCTCGGCCGCGAGACGTTCCGGAGTCGCCTCGTCGTAATCCGTCGGAGGTGGCGCGCCGTAGCGGCGGAGTCGGTTGGCGACGTGGAAGTTCTGCTCGAAGTGGTCGCGCAGCGGGATGTATATGAATGGACGCTGATTGGTGACAAGCTCCATCGTGGTCGAGAGTCCGCCCTGGACGACCGCCAGGTCGCACGATGCGAGCGTCCGAGAGAGATCGTGCACGTAGCCGCGCACCTGCATGCCTTCGACCGGCTCGAACTCGCCGGGGTCGATGCGAGGTCCGCACACCAGGAGCATCCGGGCGTCGGGCACTGAATCGCGGAGGATGCGAAATGCATCCACGATGCGGTGCAAGAGATGCACGCCGACCGCCGACCCCCCGACCGTGGCGACGATCAGCGGCTTGTCTGCTTCGTATCCAAGCTCTCGACGCGTCGAAGATGCGTCCGCATGGGCGGTCGGGTCGAACGGCAGGACGTACCCCGCAAACTTGAAGTGCCGTTCTGTCCATTCTGGGATCGATGGCAGGCCTGGGCCGAAGGACGCGCTGACGACGTCTTGCGGCTCGCCGATGAAGATCGAGACGTCGCGCAGGCCCGGATGCTGGGCGATGTGTTCGAGCATCTCGGCGTTGTAGTCGGCGGTCAGGAACGCCTCTCGCTTGCCACCCGAAGGCATGGGCAGGTAGCCGACGAAGTCGCTCATCCACACGTACGGCGAGGTCTTCAGCTCAGGGTTCTCGTGCAGGAAGTGATCGATCTCCCACCCCTCGTCGGCGATCCAGACGTCGAATTGCTCTCGCGACACGACGTCGTGGAACACCATGAAGTTTGCGCACAGGATCTCGTCCATGCGCCGCAGCATGTTGAAGGCGTGGAGGCGGTGCCGGCCTGACTCGGCGTCGACGTGCAGCGCCTCGGGCGCGAGGTCGGCGCTGGCGGGGTGGACCTTTTCTCCGCAGGCTGCCAGCAGCGTCGTCAGCGGCGGCTGGGCGAGCCACTCCACCTCCAGACCGGGAACCTGGCGACGCAGCTCGCGAGCGATCGCCACGTCGCGCCACGCGTGGCCGAGGCCGATCGGCGAGCTGACCAGCAGTGCGCGCGGCGCGCCGTTCTTGGGTCTAGCCCTTCGTGCCGGCGGCTTGCCATCCACAAACTCGCTGATGAGCCTGTTCACTCGCACGGGGTGGCGCGCCATCGGGATGTGCCCGGCGCCCTCGAGCAGCACATAGCGGCTGTCTGTGAGCTTGGCGAGGATCTGGCTTCGCTCGATCGGCTGGCAGTTGTCGCGATCGCCCTGCACGATCAGGACCGGACACTGCACCTGCCGGCAGAGAGCTTCCACTTCCTCTTTCGTGCTGGCCGCGAGCTGCTCGTCCATGAGCAGCACTTCCACGTCGCCATCGAGCCCGTAGGCGATGGCATCCTCGACCTGCTTGGTCGAATGAGGCTCGGGGAACATCTCGCCGAAGAAGAATTCGAGGAAATCGGCGTAGTGGTGCCGGATGTGGTGCTCGTTGAACTTGAACCAACCCTCGGGGTTTTCAACCGGCTGGTCCCAGACCGCCATCGCGGCGGTTCGATTCGCATGGCGCGGTGTGACCACGGGAAGGCCTGTGCCGATGGCGACGATGCCGAGCACGCGATCGGGATGCCTGGCGGCAAGACACACAGAAGGAAAGACGCCGTCCGAACAGATGCCGGCAAGATAGGCGGCATCCGTTCCGGTCGCATCCATCACCGCGAGGCAGTCGTCGACGCGCGCGTTGGCCGGCCACGTGCCCTTCGGGTCGGGAAAGTCGGAGAGGCCCTGTCCACGTCCGTCGAATGTCACCACGCGAAAGTGGCGCGCGAGATAGTGGACCTGGGCCTTCCACAGCCGCGAATGCGAGATCGAGTTGGCCGGGATGAACACGATCGTCTTGGGACCGCCGCCGAAGACCTCGTAGTGGATGCGCAGGCCGTCGAACGACTTCGCGTGACCTGAAGAATCAGGCTGTCTCGCTCGTGTCCCGGTCTCGGTGATCGCCATCTAAGAACCTCTAAGTGTGAATAAGGCGGGCGGCCTTGCGACCGCCCGCCTTTGCGGACTACGGCCGAACTTCGTAGACCAGGTTGAACGGCGTCTCGCCCGCGTAGTAAGCACGACCGACGGGGTTGAGGTTCGACTCGACGGTGTCGCCCGCGATCGGCTCGACGATGAGCCACGTGCCATCCTTCGCGAGGGCCTGCTTGACGTGCCGGGCCGCGCCGACCGGGTCGCCCATGTCGTGCAGGCTGTCGAACGTCGTGACCAGGTCGTAGCCGGAGCCGGGGAATGCGGCCGCCGGCGCGACCTCGAAGTGAAGCCGGTCGCTCAGCCCGGCCTCCAGGGCTTTGTGTCGAGCAAGCTCGACCGACTGCTTGTGATAGTCGAAGCCGGTGACCTTCGATCGAGGATAGGCCTCGGCCATCAGGCGCGACGACGCACCAAGGCCGCACCCGATGTCGGCCACGGTGGCGCCGACTCGCAGCTTCTCTTCGACGCCCTCGAGGGCGGGGATCCAGGTCGAGACGAGGTTGGCGTTGTAGCCCGGCCGGAAGAACCGCTCGCAGCCGGTGTGCACGCCCGAGTCGTGCTCGTGCCAGCCGTAGCCCGCGCCGCTTCGAAATATGTCCTCGATGTGTGATTCGGCCTTCAGCGTCGCGGTCGCGAGCTCGAACGCCCCGCAGACAAACGCAGGGCTGTTCTCGTCGGCCAGCGCCATCGCCTGCTCCGCCGGCAGCTCGTAGCGCTGAGTCGACGGGTCGTAGGTCACGTACCCGCCCGCCGCCTGCGCGTTGAGCCACTCGCGGACGTAGCGCTCGGCG